>CAZDFI010000013.1:1191-35652 GCA_964504725.1 uncultured Enterobacteriaceae bacterium | reverse complement strand
GCAACATAGTTCAGGTGGTAAAGAGCGTTTGCCTGGTATTAGTAAACGGGGTGATTCTTATCTTCGTAGTTTATTGATCCATGGTGCACGCTCTGCCATTTATGCCGCCAGAGGAAAAGAAGATCGCCTGAGTCAATGGGTGATTAGTATTGCAACACGTCGACACCCTAATGTTGCGGCGGTGGCATTAGCCAATAAGACGGCACGTATTGCCTGGGCGATGTTACGTCATGACACAGATTATAATCCGGAACTGATGGCAGCTTGATAAGCTAAGTCGATATAGAAACAACCAAGAGGAGTACTTCAACCACGATTGCAAAGTAAGCCGAATGATGGTGAACAGGTGACGTGCAGGGATGCACTAATGCCGTAAGCGCATGGAGCGCAGGAACGGCCGAACCGGCGTTGGCAAAACCCGTGAATGTCCGAGTGCACAAAGCACGAGAAAGCAATTGGGAGTCAACGCGCGAATAGCCCATTATGGCCCTGCATCAAAACAATGATGCTTTATTTGAGGCCGGATATACGTGAGCAGTCGTACCCACTCATCATCAAAACGGAGTGCTTGCATCTGAGGAGGAGTCCATATACAGACGTTCAGGCATAAGTAATGATCGGACAAGTACTGACAAGTCTATATGAGTCCTCAGAAATATATAAACTGTATGGCGGTGGTTCCAGTCTACAGCTATCTAGTCTCGCCTAATATTCCCTGTTGAAGAAGCGCAATCAAGCATACGTGCTTTTGATACGAGAGCACAAATCGGCAGAAAAAAATTGATCCTGGCGATTAACGACTAATCAAAGGAACATCGACCGCAAGATGATACAAAATTGTGACCCAAAATTTATTTTCTATCTGTATATATGTGGCTATCTTATGATCGGATAAAGTGCCTTCAAATTTTTCAATGAATGATCGTTTTAATTGAATTCGCTCCTCTTCCTTTGGTGTCAGGTTCATCTTTTCATCAACCTGTCGTTTCCTTTCCGCAATAATCTCTTCCTTTGACATATCGAGAATATTCTAATTTGGCTGTGCAAAAAGCATCATTGGCAACATGAAAAGTGTAAAAATAAATAAATTTCTTAACGCGACCATATTACTTCTATCCGTTATAGAATATATGTTTGAATATTAATTAGGCGGAAATTCAGCGATCATTTTTGAAATTGCTTGATCAATCAATTCTTCCCTGTTTTTCTTTTCGACGACCACAGCCTCTGCATAGCCTATCCAAACCAGGTAACCCGTTTTCATGTTCATAATGTTTAATATGATTGTGCCCACTTTCATATTTTTGATATTGGGAAGGCTTGCAATGTGAGTTTGACTAAGTCTGTTTTTTCTTACCTGAGCAGAAAAATCCTCCAGTGATTTCTGGGCCCCACTCGACTTGATAATAACTTCATAATCTATACCAAAACTGGCGCTATCATCATAAACCTTTTGAAAGCCTTTCTCCGCCAGTTTCTTGTTAACAACTGATAAAAAATATTCATTAATATCTGGATCGATAGAGGCATAATAATCCCTGGAAGAGTCCTTTCGCTTTATCCACTGGTAATTATTATTAAGCTGACTGAAGTCAAATTTCTTGTCATGCTTCACCTTGACATCAAGTAATGTAGTCTCGGCATAGACTGGATTAAATAACATAAAACTTATTGGGATAAGTATCATTAACCGCGTAGAGATATTAACCATGGCTAAACCACCTTTTGTTTTTCTATATTTATGAATATATAGCTTAAAAAATTATGTTTCAATGTATAAAATATATAAATAATTACAACTCATCTATAAATTTCTTAAGATTTTTATTATTTGTCAATACTGCCCTGGCCGCCCCACGCAATTCATCGACTTCTTCTGGCTGCAGTACAAAAGACGTTGGTAGTGCCTTTAGGCGGTTCCTTTGTTCCTTATCTGTTACCTGGTCAAGATCAACATAGACGAGGTAGGTCTTGAAATCTGCACAATCATATGATTTACCTTGAATAAATTCCTTGTCAGCACAACGGCCTTTAATGATGTCATCTGCAAAGTCTTCTATCACGACATGCAATGTAACCAGGGACTCAAATGTATATTCATTCAATGGGATCGAAGTTGCACCTAATATAGCATCCATTAATGGTACAGGGCTTGCCGAACTACTATACAGTGTTTTTGATTCAGATTGAGCATTGACAACGATAAATACGAGGCGTTTCGTATCACCTGCCCCGTTCGCTTTAACGAATGCCCAGTTATCATCATATATTGCCAAACGATTCAGTCCGGGGCGAATCCCCAGATTATCTGTCAGGCCACCATCATAAAGATGAAGGTAAGGATTGGTCTCACTATCAAGATATTTAACGTATTTCTCAATAAGATGTCGACGTCTGGAAAAGGGTTCAGGATCATTAAGCGCGGCGAGAGCGTGTTGTCTTATTTCATAACCACATGTGCCCGCACGATTATTAATGGTAATCGAACTAAATACTACAGGCACTGCAGATGATGCAGCCACCGCTCGTGACACAGGGAAAGCTGACAAATCAGAACATAATAAATCAAAAATTTCCTGCAGAAAGGTAAACTGAGTGCTGCTCGATACCTCAGTGGCATTAATTTGTATAACCGGGGTATCTGTCCGTTTTAACATATCTCCGAAGGTCTTGCCTTCAAACAGGATCTTATCATAATACTCCGCCGCATAATCACTACGCCCATAATATGTAGATCCCGTCGAAAACCAGGTAAAGGGGTTTAAAAAACTACCCGTCAAATGACCCTGCACATCTACCTTAAGAAATTTTTCTTCAAAATCTTCAAAGATGCGCTCACCAAATAAACCATAGTATGCTGCCGTAAAGCTGCCTCCAGACACTGAAGAAATACTATCAATTTCATCAAGCAATCTTCTTTGTTGACCTTCCCAGTTTATTTCAATATCTCGTAATGCCTCAAGAACACCATAAGAATAGGCCGCAGCCCGGGTGCCTCCTCCGGAAAAAGCCATGATTACTGTCAAAGACTCTGATTTATTTACATCACGTTCCTTTGCTCCAAGTCGATAACCCTTTTCTCTATCAATTGATGTTATAGGTTCGTTAACTGGATAGTGGGCAGTACAACCGCCGAACGATAGAGATATGAAGACAATAAATAAACTAAAAGTACGACTCATTTTTTCACCAGCCCCTTTCATTTTCTAATAACCCGCGATTTATAGTATTCCAAATACGAAGACGATACAAAAAATGACCTCTAGTTAATAACGAAAGACTTACCTTAGAAAAGGTCCTTTGCGTTCACCATAAAATGGATAAACCTACTGACAATGTATCAGAATCAAGGCCGGTTGATTCCTGTGTGCGAGTTCCTATGTACTTGAAACTGATCCCCGAACGACGGTTTATTGGATAAGCAAGACTGAGTGCCCAGCCAATATCCTGCATCCTGTTGTCACTGTCTATTCCATTAACACTGTTTTCCCCACCATAGTCATAACCAAAGCCTGCACCGACCCAAAACCCTGGTCGGAATGTGTGTATGAGGTTTCCACGAATAACGAATAATGGATCCTGTTCCAGTGTATTACCATTAAAGAACTCATCATTTTCTGTGAAGAATGCTGCATCAATGGTCAATTCTGCTGTCCATTTTCCTCGAGTATGAGTGGCGCCAAGTTGAGGTCGGAAAGTAAACCGATTCTTACCCAGATTAATCAGTTTATCATCCATGTAATCACCCGTAGGGAAGCGCATCACCAGTGCCATGCCCACGATGGTTTCAACGTTCACCTTAGCACGATAAGCGCCATACTCCTTGCCACTTAAAGGTGGGGCACCGTACAGATTGATCGCAAATCGTGCCATTGTGTCTGCCCAACCACTTCTTGAGGCTGAGGCTGGTACACCATCCACCAACCCCGTCCAATCCCCTTTCTGGTAGCCCTGACCAATATCAATTCGTGCTGACTTATCAAACAACTCAAACGTACGAATATATTTGCCAGCCACGGTATGTAACTTCATTTCCACATTTTCCAGCCTGGTGGCAGGGTTCACCAGGATATCTGCCTCTGTATAAGCATAGCCAACACCGGCAAAATTGGTTCCCATAGGCAAATGAGCCCATCTACGAGGTTCAAATTCCAGAGCAAAACACGGGGTATTTAATCCGACACTGAACAGGCAAAGTAAACACCAACATGAATATTTATACTGTGACCTCATTTCTTAGTCCATTCTTCAAGGTATTTGCAGATAAATGATCAACCATACATATCTTAATTTAAGCTCTGCTCAAGCGGACGACACGATGGAATTCGATGATAAAGAAATATCCCCATCGCTGATTATACTCCCATAAAAAAAGGGCTCAACCGAGCCCTTTTTTATCGCAATAACCTACTGTAACTACTACTTGAGTTTAATTGTCATACCATCAACGCCCGCCGCAAGCGCAACACCTTTATTACTGGATTTCAATTCGATGTAGACGCCCTTCGAGTTGTTGAGTCCTATGGAACTTTTGCCTTTACCAATAGCTAACCCCATACGACCTTGCGTATATATGCCTTCAAAATCTGATAATTTATCGAGATTATAGACTACGCCAACAGCATTGATTGTCATGATGCCAATACCACCAACACCCAATCCACCAATGCTGAACTCATGTTCCATACCTTCAAATTCAAGTGTCCCAGTGCCAGATTGTGCACTAGCAATAAAAGCTATCTGGGTAGAGCTAATTTCTATTGTGCCTGCAAATACACGAGGTGGAGCTTCTTTATCAGTGCCTGGTGCACCTGCAAGAACTGGAGATATAGTGAAAACCCACATGAATAATACTGAACAAATTACTGAATATATTTTTGATATTTTCATTTTCATCACCTTACATATAAAAAGTTAATTAATAACGGCATGTAGTATGCGTTAATGATCACTAAATACATATACGGTTAACTACGAATGTACGTACGTAGTCGGCTACAGTACTCGCAGATTCAACCAATAAAGGCCTGTAAAAATCTGGTCTCGATCCATGATCTAGGATACCAGCCCAATGTAACACATCGTACTAACGTAACACATCTTGAGCTACCTCCTACGGAGACCACCCAGCAATGCACCAACAGCAGCACCCCTTCCTGCATTACCAGAGATTGCACCAATTACCGCCCCGGTGGCAGCACCTCTGGCCATATCCTGACCTGCAGTTCTGCTTCCATCAGAGCTCCGGCATGAAGAACTACTTATAACTGCGCCACCCAGAGCCCCTATCGCAGCACCCTTTCCGGCGTTACCGGCGATTGCGCCAATCATTGCCCCACCAGCCGCCCCTCTGGCAGCACCACCTACTACATTTGGGTCACAGTCTGCAACTACAGCATTACTTGTGAACAGCAGTACCGTAAACACATAAAATATTTTTATCGTTTTCATCTTATTAACCTCTGATTCAGTGACGGACTGCTTAAGGTTTCAGCAGGGAAGCGGAACAGGTACCGTAAATAATAAAGGCATCATTTTCCCCGGCAGCGACGGAGATCGTCATACTGCCCGTCGTCTTGTCTATCACCGTACTCCAGGCACCACCCTGTTCAACACCCTGATATATGACGAAACGGTTATCTTTGTCATTGGTTGTCTGTTTGATAGTCGATATTTTTTTCTCACCATTTTCTTTCTTGCTTACTATTTCATTCTTTCCAGGGTTGATCTTTAACAGCACTGGCATCTTGGAAGCAGTTGCACTGCCTGATTGACACTCTCCGCCCTTCTGGCATGCGACAGCCTGGGTAACGGCACAGATCATCGGTGCATCAACGGCCCATGCATTGCCACCTGATAAAAAGAATAGTGTGATTAATTGTGTGAGTACCAATAATTTATTATTTGATTTCATTGTTAGAAAACCTCGTCTGATATTGTCCATCCTAAATCCGTTGTAAAAAATACACTATGACACACTTAATATAAAGTATCACTGCTCCCCCGTAATCATTGTGAAAAATCAATAGCAGTATTGATCTGCACAGACTGTCAAGAAACGCAACGGCTCAAGTTTGTTCTGGTGCCTCTTCTCTCGGGGCCTGCACTAATAACAATTGGAAACAATTTCCTCGTAATATACCCCTGTAGTACAAGTGTAGTCGCTCAAAAGAAATGTGCTAACTTGTCGGCATAATACCATCTGAACCAATTGCTAAACCTGTTATAGATGTTTTTCAATCGGCAACATTGAAAAAATAAAGGTCTTGAATTTTCGCCATCCACCGGCTTCCGGGTCATTGTTGTGAGTTACAGCAAGACCATTTTTAGATCCCTTCCAGACTAGCTTACCTTCGTCATCTAGTATAACTTGCCAACTGTTTTCTGGCTGTATTACTTCATCAATCAATTCTGCGACTTGAGTTGCGAGCTCTTCACTGTAAACCAGCAGGCCAATTTCCGTATTAAGGTTAATTGAACGGGGATCAAGATTAAATGATCCAACGAAGACTTGCTTACGATCAAAGGTCATTACTTTTGCATGTAAACCACTATTCCCTGATGAACCCGGAATATCTTCTTCGATGACAAACCGGGCGGCATCCGGTTTAAATTCAAAGAGTTTTGTGCCGCTACTTATCACATCATTACGATACCTGGCATACCCTGAAAAAGCTGCGATTTGATTGGTGGAGGCCATGGAATTTGTTAACACTTCTACAGTGACTCCACGCTTATGTTTATCAGATAAATAATCGCTGAAATTCGACGCTGGGACAAAATAAGGCGATACAATGATAATTTCAAATTTACTCTCACGCGCAGTATCTCGCAGGTGTTCAGCCACTCCTCCTGTTAGATTTGTTGCTGTTCCATCTGCCTTGTCAGGATTATCAATAGCGACTTCTGCCCTGGCCCAGATAAACCTGGCTACCATTTGTTGCAGGATTTTAAGTTGATCTTGAGACTGGAGTTTTTCCAGTCCTAACTCTCTTCGTCTTTCTTCGACCAGAGTCCTTAAGCCATTGTATAGTTCGGGTATCTTTTCTTCAGGAGGATGATTCCTGAACGCTGTGATCGGATAGGCCCATTCGCTGTTCCAGTAATTATCAAAGCCATAAGAAACATCGTTTATTACCGGTCCGGAAGCCAACAGGTCAAGATCGAAAAAATTATATTTTTCATTGTATCCGTAGTATTCATCAGCAATATTACGGCCACCCACTATCCCGGTCTGATTATCAACCACAAAGACTTTATTATGCATGCGATAATTCAATCGTGATAAATCGGTAATTAGCTCAAATTTACGTCTAAGATTTATCGGCCCAATGTAAAATCTTGTTCCGAACGGATTGAAAATACGAATACTGACATTAGGGTGAGCGTCAAAGGCCGCCAAACCAAAATCACGATCTCTAAGCGTAAAATCATCAAGGAGTATGCGAATACGGACACCCCTGTCTGCAGCATCCAGAAGCCCTTCTGCCAATAAACGACCAACAGTATCTTGTTTCCATAGATACGTCTGGATATCAATACTTTTCTCTGCAAGGTCAACCAGTGCCAGTCTTGAATCTAATGCAAGCTTGCCTTGATCCAGTAACACAAAACCGGAAAGCCCAAGATGCTTCTCCTCTTCAGGGAAAACAAGATCACCTAATACCGTATGTTCTGTTTCCGATTCAGTTAATGCATAAGAGACCGGGCGTTCAACATCTTTTGGAACAGTCGCGCAACCACTAAAGAGCAATGACAATAGCAGTAAATAATAAGTGAGCCGTAAATTCCGGGCGGTGGCGGTTAATAAAAACTCATCCCGCTCACCACTGAATCCACGTAATCGAAACCGGTCCAATTTAAGTATCTGTTTTAGATGTGCGAACAACATCTCGACTTTTTTTCGATCTTTCATTGATTGCTGATACTCATATGTAATTCAAGATTCAAGACTTGACCCTGATATTGAGTTTAAGTTATTTTTACTCGATCTGAATTCTTTAAATAGATAGGAATATCCACGTCGTCTATTTGTTCAGGGGAGAGATAAGCCTCGGCATATTCTTTATAAACCCCTGATGATAGAAATAAATCAAATAATGCAGGACAAATATGCCCGTCATTTCTCATAAAATTCATAATCTTAATAGATTCGCTCAACGTCTTTGCTTTCTTATATGGCCTATCGCTTGCGGTCAGTGCCTCAAAGATGTCTGCAATTGCCATGATACGCTCAGGTATAGAAAGCTCACTACCTGTGAGACCGCGAGGGTAGCCAGTACCATCCAGTTTCTCATGATGATTACCTGCCCATATAGGTACACGCTTTAATTCCCTTGGCAAAGGTAATTTACTCAGTATAATAATTGTCTGTATGATATGTTCATTTATCTTATACCTGTCTTCGGCTGTTAAGGTGCCGCGATTTATACTCAAGTTGTATATTTCACCAAGATTGAATTCATTGTCTGGCACCTCCATGTTAAAACCGTGAGGATTGTCTCCATACGGTTTACCTTTATCAGTTCTTTTGATTATATGTTCCTGTTTATCTGCCAATAGATATTCTTTTGCAGGTAATTCGGTTCGCTTCACTTGATTTTTAAGTCTGAGTTCGTCTTCAGATAAACCGATGCGATCATCGAAATGGCGAAGCCACGAGGTAGAGGCTATTTCATTGATTCGTTTGATTGAATCATCTTCTGTGTATTCCGAGCCTATATTGAATTCGGCGATAAAAGCGTAATCCTCTTGCAATTGCTTATATCTATTCTCTAGTTCCTGATTAACTAATGTCTTATCCTGATTTGGATCTATCAAGGTTTTATAGTAGTCAATCTGCGCATCTCGCCATAGCACTTCAAAACGCATTCTAATTTCATGAATTCGATTATAAATACACTCAAGTTTAGTTGCCTTATCAACCACATATTCAGGTGTCGTAACTTTTCCACAATCGTGTAACCAACTGGCTATGTATAATTCATACCACTCATCTTCATTTATTGAAAAAGTTTCAAATGGTTTTTCAGTCGACTCATCTGCAACTCTTGCAAGCATTCGTGCAAGCTCAGGGACGCGTTTACAATGTCCACTTGTATAAGGTGATTTTGCATCGATCGCGCCCGCAATCAACTGAATCAGGGCATCAAGCAGATCCTTTTGGGCTTTGAGTAAGCGTCGATTATCAAGTGAGATCGCAGCTTGTGATGAAAGTGCTTCCATATAAGATATGGTTTCGGGAGTAAATTTTTTAATTTTATCAGACCCTTTTTCACGTGGATTTATCAGTTCCGCTATACCGATAATTTCGTTCTGTCTATTTACCAGGGGCAACAATAATATAGAGCAACAAGAATAGTTATTGATCTCATAACGATTTCGTAACTTTGAGAAATCAAAGCGTGAATCATTATCAATGTCATCTGATACTATTATCTCTCCTGATTTGATCAAATGGTTTTCTATACCAGGTATACCGGTCGTAGTGTTATCTGTATTTAAATATATCTTATTAAATGGGATAGACTCACTACTTGTTCCACCATAATGGATCCCTGTTTTCGAATTTTTTAACAACGAATAAACCAGGTTTTCATCATCGTCATCAACCAAAGCAATACTACCGCCATCAGCATTACATATATGCTGAGCCTGGTTAAGAATTTGCTCTAATAACTTATCGAAATCTTTCTCAGCTGATAGTGCTTTTGAAATATCTATGAATTCCTGTATTGCAGATTTCATGAGAGACATTGTTATCGCAAGCTCATCAACTTCAGTAATGCTTGATTCAATATAAAATGGCCTGTCCAGTTTAAGTTCCCTGATATTTTCTGCTTCTTTTGATAGAGCACGTAGTGAATCTGAAATGTATCTTGAAAAAAGCCAGCCAATAAAGACCGCTACTAGTAAAAGAACAAGTGAAATATAAATACTCGCATTTCTTAACTCTCTTATGTCTTTTAGTATTTCATGTTCCGGAGCAAGCACTGCAAGATATAATTTTTTACCATTTAGTGTAGGTAGAGATTTTATAGATCCAATCCACGTATTATCATCGATGATTAAATTAAGTTGCCCATCGATCATGCCGGAAATATATTCTTGATACAGCCGCTTAAATATGGGGTCATCCAATTCTTTGATATTAAACTTCTGTAATTTCATCTCATCAGTATTTTTGGCGTTTTCACTTTGTTCTTCAGCTTTAGGTGGTGCCAAGGCAATTCCTTGATCATTGAAAACGATTATTTTGGTAGATGGTGTGATTTTCTGGGCATTAAATTCATTAGCAATTTTATTTATAGTGAGGTCTATCCCAACTACTCCCTTCCCATTAACAGTCTTTCTGGCGAATGTTTTCCCAATCGCTCTCCCTTCATAATACTCATAAAATTCTGTCGCGATCTGGTCTTTGTTCTCGCTTGCTAGCTGGTACCAAATTCGTGATCGAGGATCAAAATCAGTATCTTCATAATCAGTTGACTCAAGTAGCGTTAAATTTTTGTCATAGAAGTAATATGATAGCTTTGCACTTCCAGTCTTTCGTTTTATATCAGTCACTACAAAGCTTGTACCTTCTGGAATGGTCAATGATTTATCAAGCATTGCGTCATCTTGCAGTGAGTCGACCAGGAAGAAATCTCCTGAGTCATAACCAATAAAAACACGGGAAATATGTTGTGAATGGTGTATAGATCTGGCAATGTATGGCAATAAATCCAGTCTCTTTTCTATTGAATCTCCTTCAGTAGCGTTAAGTTGAGAGGTGATATCTACCAGTATCACGGCAGGGTAATAAAGTCCGCGAATACTGTGTGCGATTTCACGGGTAGCCCGGGCAAAAATATCATCAGCCGCAGCCAAAGCTACTTCTTTATTACTATTATAATTATAACTGATTAAGGTAATGCCAAAAATTACAATCAGTAGAGTGAATGCAGTAGCTATGCCAATCTGTAAAGTATATTTCAGATTCTTCATAAAAATGTATATTACATAATTTAGTCCTGTACGTCCGCTTTCAGTAAATTCTGTTGAAAAACTCACCGTGTACTTTTAGATGTTGAAGACTAATTTAAGTTATGGACTCATTACTGGGGGCAGGTCAAATGTGATGTCAGAAAAATCAAATAGATCAGTGTCGTTTAAATTTGAATGTCCGCTTACGTTTGCCACTGAATGCAGACATTCGTAATAATTAACACGAAACCCACCAGAACATTTTGATAATTCAGGTCAATTCACAAATCAAACGTGATTTGCTATTACAATCATACAAGTGTGAATTTTCAACTCTAGACGTAATCCTACAAGCGAGTATCAACGAAATGTAAAATAATCTGGAAATATTTAACTAAATCAATAAGATATGCGTATCTTAATATGCTATCATGCCCATATATTCCAAATAATAATACGCCTTCCATTTTAAGGACTTATCTCATCCAGGCATGAATAAAAAAGACGGCCTCCATTTGTTAGATCGATTTTCAATTAAATTAGAACAATTCAGTGAACTCGCTGGCAAACTGGTTTCATGGCTTGTATTGACGATGGTTTTACTGGTTAGTTACGACGTCACCATGCGATATTTTTTCCTCAGTGGTTCTGTTGCGCTACAGGAAATGGAATGGCATTTATTTTCTCTAATATTTCTAATCGGGGCCGCGTACACATTTAAACATGATGATCATGTCAGACTCGACCTCTTCTATAAAAGTAAATTTATGGATGATATTCGCAGAGCATGGATTAATTTATTTGGCAGCTTGTTTCTATTACTGCCTTTTTGTATTTTGATCATCGTAACTGCCTGGCCTTTTGTTTATCAATCATATATCCATCTTGAAGGTTCTCCTGATCCAGGTGGTTTACCATATCGCTGGATTTTAAAGGCAAGCATTCCACTGGGATTCACTTTACTTTTATTACAAGGTGTTTCCGATATTATAAAAAATCTTAATATCATTCTTGGTAAAAATATTCAGGGTAAAAACACATGACCGCTGCCATCATTGGTATGTTTGCCACACTTATGATCATGTTGCTACTCGGCTATCCGGTTGCATTTACTTTAGGCGCCGTCGCACTTTTGTTCGGCAGTGTTTTTTTAGATCTGAATTTCTTCAATCTGCTACCTCTGCAAATCTGGGGGACGATGAATAATTTCACCTTACTCGCTGTTCCTTTGTTTATTTTTATGGGTGTCACACTGGATAAATCAGGTCTGGCGAAAGATTTATTGGAAACCATGGGTCTTTTATTTGGAAAGATGCGAGGGGGTTTAGCTGTATCAGTTGTCATTGTTGGTGCGCTGCTGGCCGCGACAACAGGCATTGTCGGTGCCACGGTCGTAACCATGGGTATTATCGCACTACCGACCATGCTCAAGCGCAAATATTCTCCATTACTTGCTTCAGGAACTATTGCTGCATCAGGTACATTGGGTCAGATCATACCACCTAGCATCATATTGATTCTGCTAGGAGATGTAATGGGCGTACCAGTGGGTCGTCTTTTTGTCGGCGCCGTTATTCCAGGAGCAATACTTGTCACACTCTTCCTGCTTTATATCCTTTGTCTTGCCTGGATAAAACCTGAGGTTGCCCCTGCACTGGAAAACAATGAAAGCGGGAATTTATTCAAAAAAACAATATTCACTTTATTGCCCCCCTTGCTACTGGTTATCGGTGTGCTCGGATCAATCTTTGCGGGTATCGCATCTCCCACAGAATCGGCTGCCGTAGGTGCGCTTGGTGCGATGATACTTTCTGCTGCTCACCTACAGCTAACAATGAAAAACCTGAAAGCAGCCATGCAACTGACTGTGCGCCTGACCAGTATGGTATTTATGATTCTAATTGGTGCGATCGCTTTTGGTCTGGTCTTTCGTGGTATGGGTGGTGATACCCTGGTTCGTGAAATAATGACAAACATTCCCGGCGGGATTTGGGGTTTTATGTTTGCCAGTATGTTTTTAATCTTTATCCTGGGATTCTTTCTGGATTTTCTACAAATCTGTTTTATCGTTGTACCCATCATTGCTCCAATTGCGAACCTTCTGGGAATTGATTTACTCTGGCTGGCTGTTTTAATTGGACTCAACCTGCAGACTTCCTTTCTGACACCTCCCTTTGGTTTTTCGTTATTTTATTTGAAGGCTGTTGCACCACCTGAAATACGGATTCAGGATATTTACCGTGGGATAATACCTTTTGTAACGATACAAATTTTAACCCTGATATTATTGATAATGTTCCCGATATTGGTAACGTGGCTACCTGATCTGATGGATAGATTAAATGGTTTGTAATAATTGAGGTGAAATGTTAAACGTGAAGCGTTAAAAGCAGGGAGAGACATTTCACACTCCTCACGCTTAACGCTTCACTCTTCACGTTTAACTCTTCTAAGTAATTTTATTACCGACCCTGTTTCTGGTCGGACTCCTCTCCAGATAAAAAATGATTCGGCAGCCTGCTCAACAAGCATACCTGAACCATCAACCGCCATTTTTGCGTCATGCGATTTGGCCCAGCTAACGAAGGGAGTATCTGTCGCTGAGTACATCAAATCGTAGCAGTATGTATTATTGTTGATAAGACTTTCAGGCAAAGGTGGAACCTCGCCTTGCAAACTGGCCGATGTGCCATTAATTACGAGATCGAAACTGCTACCTGCAAGTTCATTAAACCCACACGCTGAAAGATCACCACGATCTGAAAAAATATCGACAAGATTTTCTGCACGACTAACAGTGCGATTAGCTATAACAACCTTGCCTGGTCCTTCATCGAAAAGTGGATCCAGAATTCCCCTGATTGCGCCACCTGCCCCAAGTATCAGGATATTTTTATCTTTGATTGATATGTTAAGGTTGTTTGTCAGATCACGAATCAGGCCGATACCATCTGTATTGTCACCGATTATTTTTCCTTCATCATCAAAACTGATTGTATTTACTGCTGCCGCGCGTTCGGCCCTGGTACTTTTTTGTTGTGCGACTTCCCATGCATCGCCTTTAAAAGGCACCGTTATATTTAGACCTTTACCACCCTGTCTTTGAAATTCTTTGATTGCTTCTTTAAAGTTTCCCTCATCAACTAAAATGGCCTGATAGAAAATATTTTGCCGGGTTTGTTCTGCAAATGCAGACTGTATTTGAGGGGACTTGCTATGTGCGACGGGATTCCCCATCACACAATAATTGTCGATTGATGAATCTATAGATATTGTCATTCAGCCGCTACAGGCACTAGCGAAAGGAAATTTTTGTTTTAACCTTCGACACCGCCCATTATACCGCCCTTGAGACAGGCAGCATCCAGACCACGTTCACTCAACAAAAATGCTGCTGCTGAGCTGCGTCTACCAGTATCACAATAGAGAATATATTTTTTATCTTCTGAAAGAGTCGCGATCTTCATTCGCAGCATGAACAACGGGATATTGATACTACCTTCAAGTCCATTGTTTTTATGTTCACTATCTAGCCGGACATCCAACCAAACTGCACCATTCTTTACCATCTCATCAGCTTCTTCCCTGGTGACCCAGGTTAGCATGGGTTCTTTCAACAATTCGTTAAAATCTTCCTTAGATAGACGCATCAACACACCATCTGTCGCCATCACGATATTGGCATTACGTTTTGCATCCGACAACAGTGCCTCTTCTCCAAAGGCATCTCCATCCTTGATGGTCGCAAGCGTTAATTCTGAGCCAGTTTTCGATGTTCTGGTTACTTTACATTTACCGTTTCTGATTATGTAATAGAAATCACCATCTTCACCTTGTTTAATAATCACATCACCTGCCTTAACAGGCACTTCCTCAATACGCATAAACATTGCTTGAATGTTTCCAGGCGGCACTTGTAAAAAAGCTTTTGACTGCAGGATCCTGGTCATCCAGTCATCATCACCACCATCATCACCTTCAGTATGAATTTCATCTACCTCAATAGCCGACATCTGATCCCAGGTCATTAAAATATCCAGCAGATCGCTGTCTATTCGAGTAATTTTGCATACGGTTTTGGCAACAGCAGTATGTCTTCGTGGCTGGAAATTCGCTAAGGGATGCATTCCAGCTTGCGTGCCTGCTGTAACAGAAGTTGCCGCACCACTATCATTGCTCAATACAGCCTCGCCATCGACCAAATAGATGGTTTTTTTATCGGTGTCACCTTGCTTAAAAATTGTTCTACCAGCAGCAATTTCCTCGATAAAACTTTTACCTGCAAGCTCTTGAAAATTCTCGGAATTTAACGCGCTCGGCGGAACAAATGCTTTCAATACTACCTTATCGACCAACTCAGCCATGGATTTTTATACTCTTTTCTTCGATATTATATGTGGTGAAAAACAATAATTGTTTCGCTGACTACCCAGAATCAAGGAGTTGATTTTAGACGATTAGAGAAACTAAATATATATCCGGGAACATAATCTTACAAATAGTAGAAACACGAATTATGCAGTGAAATAAGGGGCACATACAGAATGTGCCCCTTAACTATAATCACACAGGAGATTCATTTTGATTAAAGTGTGTATCCTCGCTCATTATGCAACACGAGGTCTAATCCATCGGTTTCCTCTTCTGCACTCACACGTAAACCAATTGTTTTGTCAACAAGTTTCAAAATTATGAAACTCAATACAGCACACCAGATGGTAACAGCTACTATCCCGATCAGCTGTGTCACAAACTGGGCGCCCATCGATGTTTCCAGTCCCAGTCCATCCAGTGATGCGGCAAACACAGCGGTAAGTAATAAACCTAATATCCCGCCAATACCATGCACAGTGAAAACATCCAGTGAATCATCGATCTTCAGAACTCGCTTGAAATACTGGGTAGCAGAGTAGCACACAACTCCAGCGGAAATACCGATTATTAGCGCACCAATAGGCCCAACATAACCCGATGCCGGGGTAATTGTAGCCAGTCCAGCCACCATCCCTGTGACAATACCCAATACGCTGGGCTTCCCGTATCTAATCCATTCACACGCCATCCAGGACAGAGAAGCTGCTGCTGCAGAGATATGTGTGGCGGTCATGGCCATGCCAGCACTACTTCCCGCTGTTAACGCGCTACCGGCATTAAACCCAAACCAACCGACCCAGAGCATGGATGCGCCAGCCACAGCCAATGTCATGTTATGTGGTGGCATTGGTGTATCAGGAAAACCATTACGATTACCTATGATCAATGCTGCCACTAAACCAGCAACACCCGCATTGATATGAACAACAGAACCGCCGGCAAAATCCATAAACCCCATATCTGCTAACCAGCCACCACCCCAGACCCAATGGCATACTGGTGCATAGACCAGCACCATCCACAAGGCAGTAAACCAGAGTACGGCAGAAAATTTCATTCGTTCAGCAAAAGCACCCACAGCTAGTGCCGGGGTGATGATGGCGAATGTCATCTGGAACATGAAAAATACAGTTTCAGGGATAGTACCGCTAACACTGTCCAGACCGATACCAGACATAAAAATCTTGCCGCCACCAACAATCTTGTTTAGAGATCCACCATCGCCAAATGCCAGACCATAGACAATAAACATCCACAGGATTGATACAAGACAGGCGATAGCAAAGCATTGCATCAAAACAGACAAAGCATTCTTTGCGCGTAACAGACCAGAATAGAAAAGTGCCAGTCCTGGCAGGGTCATAAACAAGACCAAGGCCGTTGAAGTTAATATCCACGCAGTGTCTGCACCGTTAACTTCTTCGGCAAATGCAATAGTTGGCAAAAATGCCAGTAAACCCACTATTATACTGATTATCCTCTGTACCATTTTATTAATACCCTCCCCACCCGTTTTACCTATTACAGTGCGTCTGAACCAGTTTCACTGGTGCGAATACGAACTGCCTGTTCAAGGTCTTGCACAAAAATCTTGCCATCCCCAATCTTACCAGTGCCAGCTGCTTTGGTAATTGCTTCGATAGCGGTATCAACCTGCTCATCATCCAGTGCGATTTCCAGTTTTGTCTTGGGCAGAAAATCAACCACGTACTCTGCACCACGATAAAGTTCTGTGTGTCCTTTTTGTCGACCAAAGCCTTTAACCTCAGTCACGGTCAGACCTTGTACGCCAACCTCTGACAAAGCGTCTCTCACATCATCCAATTTATAGGGTTTTATGACTGCGATTAATAATTTCATTGACATATTTCTCCCGGTGTCTGCCTTCAGGTATGGGCAACCTGTTGTTATTGCACTGTTAGTGTGCACAAGAGATTAGCAATTTATTCATGCTTGCGCATCCACAATTTAAACTAGCCAGGGCTAAATGACAAAAAAAGGGCGCCGAAGCGCCCTTTCCTGATGGTTTGAGAGATGAATGATTACAAGATGTAACCGCGTTCGTCGTGAGAAGCGAGATCCAGACCTTCTGACTCTTCATCTTCAGATACACGAAGTCCAATCACCGCATCAATTACTTTAAGAATGATAAAACTTAATACACCGCAGTATATGATAGTCACGATGACAGCAACAGACTGATTAAAAACCTGTCCGCCGATACCACTGACACCATCTGCCAGACCCTGACCCGAGAATACGCCCAGAGTTGTGGCAGAAAAGACGCCGGTCAATAATGCGCCAACAATACCACCCACGGCATGGACACCAAATACATCCAGTGAATCGTCATAACCCAACTTACGCTTAAGCGTGCTCGCAGCCTTGAAACAAATGAAATCGGAAGCAAGACCGATAACCAATGCGCCCATTGGTCCGACTGAGCCACAGGCTGGGGTAATTGCAACCAGTCCTGCAACTGCACCAGAAGCAAGACCCAAAGCGCTTGGCTTGCCATGAGACATCCATTCAGCAAACATCCAGGCCAACGCTGCGGTTGCAGTTGCAATTTGCGTCACCGCCATTGCCATACCCGCTGTACCATCCGCGGCCAGTTCACTGCCTGCATTGAATCCAAACCAACCGACCCAGAGCATCGCTGCACCAACCAGAGTCAGGGTCAGATTATGTGGAGGCATTGCTGTGGTTGGATAGCCCTTACGCTTACCAAGCACCAGACAGGCTACCAGACCTGCAACACCTGCATTGATGTGCACAACCGTACCACCGGCAAAATCAAGAATGGCAAATTTACTACCCAGCCAACCGCCGCCCCAAACCCAGTGACAAATAGGCGCGTAGACTATGGTTACCCAAACAGCCATAAATAACAGCATGGCAGAAAATTTCATGCGCTCAGCAAAGGCACCAACAATCAAGGCCGGAGTGATAATGGCAAATGTCATCTGGAAGGTCATAAAAACAGATTCAGGAATGGTGCCACTCATACTGTCAGCACTCATGTTAGCAAGTAATGCATTACTAAAACCGCCCCAGAAGCCATTCATACTGCCGCCATCACCAAATGCCAGACTATACGCATATAAAACCCAAAGTATTGTCATCAGACAGGTGATAGCAAAGCATTGCATCATCACTGACAAGACGTTCTTACTACGTACCATACCTGCATAAAATAGCGACAATCCAGGGATCGTCATAAATAATACCAATACGGTAGCCGTAATCATCCAGGCCGTATCGCCAGAGCTTAACTCATCAGCCATGACTAATGACGGCGTGAGACACCCTGCCACTAACACATACACGCCCATCAGACCTCTATGATTTTTAAAACTACAAATTAACGATTTCATTTATTAAATTCCTCCCAGGCTGTTAAAGTGCTTCTGAACCGGTTTCACCGGTACGGATCCTGACGACTTCGTCCAGACCTGACACAAAGATTTTGCCGTCACCAATCTTGCCTGAGTTAGCTGCCTTGGTGATTGCTTCGATAGCACCTTCAACTTGATCTGCTGCAATTGCGATCTCTAGTTTTACCTTGGGTAAAAAATCGACAACGTACTCTGCCCCTCGATAAAGTTCTGTATGCCCTTTCTGACGGCCAAATCCTTTGACTTCTGTCACTGTCATCCCTTGCACACCGACGTCGTGTAACGCTTCTCGAACATCGTCCAGTTTGAAAGGTTTGATAATTGCTGTAACCAATTTCATGGAATACACCTCGCGTTTGAGTAAATCCTGCCCATCGTTTTAGATCAGGACAGGACACGATTTAAAGAAAATATTAAAAATACTAAAAACTAGCTGAGATTGTGAAAACCAGCGCTTCTGCCGGTGTATTATTAGGATCCGATGATAAATTCCAGAAAAGATTTGCATCATCAATTTCGTCATACCAAGTAACATCAAAAGTGAATTTTGCAATGTCTTTACTTAAACCAACTGAGTAATGAGAGTAGTCGGTCAAACTAGAACTATCGAACATCTGATTTCCATATTGGAATGCAAATCCAAATCCGTACGGCAATGAGAGACCCAAATCTGCATTGACATAATATGAGTCACCACTTTCGCCAAAATAGTCAGGGCTATATGAAAATTTTACGCCGATAGCAGGTTCTAACTGAACATCACTAAAGGTGTATGTCAGGCCGCCGTAGCCTTCAAAAAAATCAAAATCGCCGCCAGCTTCGTCCGCATCTTTGACACCTGGATATTGGTAGTAGAGTCCACCTACGTCCCAGCCAATACCATTAGAAAATTCTCCAGCAATCCCACCGTAATAATCAATCTCAATATTCGCTGAATCACCAAAATCGACATTTGACGCCCATAAACCTACATATACTCCTGAAGAATGCGCATAATCAAAACCACCTGAAATCGCAGGCTGTTCATTCGTTTGTGAGCCACCTCGATACATATAATCTGTTGAAAGAGCGACATTCGCACTGAATTCGTGTGGAGAGTCCTCTGCCATCACCATCGGTGCAGTAATAATAATTACACTTGTAATAAGTGCGATAGAAAGCTGTTTCATTTTAATTTTCCCCCAGCTAGAGTCATGCTAAAACTTATTAATATATGGTTCCTTGATCCTAAATATTTATATAATTCCACAAACCTGAATTGTTAAGGTTTGGCTACATTAATGCACATGTTGTGCCAATATCTAACATATCTACTAATAACAATTACTTATCTATTTTTTGGGTAGATTCATGTGATAAATGATGCGCTATAATTATGATTTTGCACTAAACTAGTGCATCTTTTTTATGCGTTGCACTAATTTAACTCGTGATTCTTTACCTTCCTTTAAACGAGCGATGCAGACATACGATCCTGGTAATTTTGCTACAATGATTCGAAGTAATTAGCGAACAACAATTAGACTTGGAAACAATAATTTTTGCGTATTCATAAACAAGCTTCACGCCAAATCAGGGTAATCATGAAAAACGAATTTAAATTTGAAGAGATCGCAAAACAGGTTCTGGATAAACTGCCATCGGACCTTGGCAAGATTCAGGAAGATGTAGAAAAGAATCTTAAATCTGCATTACAAGCCACATTCTCCAGATTGGATCTTGTCTCAAGAGAAGAATTTGATATCCAATCAGAACTACTTTCCCGCACACGTGCCCTGGTTGAAGAGTTGGAGAAAAAGATTGAGGCATTGGAACAAGCTAGAAAACCCTAGCGATTCGTCATATGATTCCAGTCTCCTGGTAAAGGATTTTAACTGATGTAATTAGATAGAGAGGGATTTCAAATCTGCAACACGCAGATCTATTAAGGACGATGAGTATTGCAATTACCCACAGCCGTGCACAGGTTGGCATTCAAGCGCCACTGATCACGATAGAAGTTCATATCACGCGAGGTCTACCCAGTCTTTCCATTGTCGGTTTGCCTGAAGCTGCGGTTAAAGAAAGTAAAGACAGGGTTCGCAGTGCGATCATCAATAATCATTTCGAATTTCCGCTTGGTCGGATCACCATCAATCTTGCACCTGCCGATTTACCCAAAGAAGGCGCGCGCTTCGATCTGGCTATTGCCCTTGGAATTCTTGCTGCATCTGGACAAATCCCCAAAGAAACCCTGGAATACTATGAATTTTCTGGTGAGTTAGCCTTAACCGGAGAGCTTCGTGCGGTGAAAGGAATGCTGCCTTTCGCTCATGCTTGTTCACAACAGAAACACACGCTGATATTGCCCACCCAGAATGCAGAAGAAGCAGCACTTGTTTCCAACGTAAATATTCATCCTGCGACACACTTGATGGATGTATGCTCTCATATCAATGGTCACGAACAAATCCCCCTACACATAAATAAAACAGTGGTTAACAATGTATCTCATGAATTTGATTTTTCAGATGTCCGCGCCCAAAACCATGCCAAACGCGCATTGGAGGTCGCAGCGGCGGGTGGTCATAATCTGATTATGATTGGTCCTCCCGGGACAGGTAAAACAATGTTGGCAGAGCGATTTCCAGGGATCTTACCGCCGATGACAGAGTCACAAGCATTGGAATCAGCGGCGGTGACTTCGATCAGTAGCCAGGGATTCGATCCGAAAAAATGGAAACAACGCCCTATCAGACATCCACATCACACAGCGTCAGGTGTTGCGCTGGTCGGTGGAGGCAGTCAGCCACGACCCGGAGAAATATCTTTGGCACATCATGGGGTGTTGTTTCTGGACGAATTACCGGAATTTGATCGCCGTGTACTGGAAGTATTAAGAGAACCTTTAGAGTCTGGACGCATAGTCATATCACGGGCAGCGAATCAGGCTGAGTTTCCCGCTCAATTTCAGCTCATTGCTGCGATGAATCCCTGCCCCTGTGGTTACCTGGGGGATTCAGGCGGTCGTTGCCATTGCACGGAAGAACAAGTCCATCGTTACAGGCAGAAGATATCTGGGCCATTGCTAGACAGGATTGATATACATATTGAAGTGGTAAAAGTAGCCAAAGAGGTTTTTCATCAAAATCACATCAGCGAAACTGAAGATAGCAGTACCATACAACAACGTGTCACCAGGGCGTATGAATTACAATTAAATCGATCGGGGAAGGCGAATCACAAACTCACCAATAAGGAAGTCAACAAATTCTGCAAGATTGAGGAAACTGATTCAAGACTGCTTGATGCAGCGATAGATCGACTGGGCTTGTCCGCTCGTGCCATACACCGTATTCAAAAAGTTGCCCGAACCATCGCCGATTTGGCAGGTGCAGAATCAATAGATTCAACACACCTAAGTGAAGCCATCAGTTACAGGCGCCTCGACAGAAACAGGCTTGCATAGAAAATAAATTATAAACACTTGCATGCCTATTTCAATTAAGGTCAAATTGAATACATGCAAATGCAACACAAAATAGATGTCTCAGTAGAAACAAATTACGTCAGAAACCAATCAGATCCGGATAATGCACGGTATGTGTTTGCTTATCGCATTACTATTAAAAACAATGGATCCGCTTCTGCCAAATTGCTTGGCCGCCACTGGTTGATCACAGATGCCAATGACAAGATTCAGGAAGTGAAAGGTAAAGGTGTCGTTGGTAAACAACCACATCTGAAGCCAGGTGAAACATTTTGCTATACCAGTGCCGCAGTGATTGAAACACCTGTTGGCTATATGCAGGGTCATTATTATTTAATTGCGGATGACGGCATTGAGTTTGATACAGAAATTCCTGCTTTTGGTCTCTCCATACCCCACGCTTTGCATTGAAGGGCATCTCTATCAGTTTTGGATAAGCCTATTGAGTCCAAAATCTCCAATAGCCGCGTCGCCTACATGGATGTAGGTGAGGGGCGTGAGCAGGAGCGGAAGCTTAACTAAGCAATTGCAATAGAACGACTATTACAATAACTTAGTACCTTGCGGGTGACCGAAGGGAATGCCCTTGGGTAAATATTTTGAATCTCAATATATCTCACCCAAAACTAATAGAGGTGCCCTAAAAATGTCGACCTACGCAATCGGCGATATTCAAGGTTGTTTCAAAGAACTCGTCCAACTACTCGATAAAATTAATTTTGACGAAACCAACGATCGTCTGTGGTTCGTGGGAGATATAGTCAACCGGGGACCTGATTCCCTGGAAGTGTTAAATTTTATTATGAATCTGGGTGAGTCCACCGTCACCGTTCTTGGGAATCACGATCTTCACCTTGTGGCTATCGCTGAAGGACTGGCTAAGCAAAAAAAGATTGATACATTAACATCTATTATCACCTCACCAGACAAACATAAATTGCTAGCCTGGATACGACGGCAACCACTCATGTATCATGATAAAGAACTAAATTTCTCTATGATCCATGCAGGTCTTCCCCCACAGTGGGATATTCATCAAGCCTTAAAGTTGGCTTCAGAAGTCAATCAGGTATTAAGCAGTGATAATTATCTTTCATTCCTTAATGCCATGTATGGTAATAATCCAAACGCCTGGGATGAAAACCTGGCAGGCAATGATCGTTTAAGATTTATAGTGAATTGCTTTACTCGCATGCGTTATCTTAATGATAAGAATGAATTGAATTTCTCCGAGAAAGGTGCTCCTGGATCGCAAGGCGATCATCTATTTCCCTGGTTCACGAATGAAGACAGAAAAAGCAAGAACGACAAAATCATTTTCGGCCACTGGTCCACACTACGCCTGGGTAATATTCGAGACTTTACGCCTTACAACGTTTACCCTATTGATACGGGTTGTCTTTGGGATGGAGAATTAACAGCGATGAGATTAGAAGACGAAAAACTATTTAGTGTTCCTGCTGCATAAATATTTGTCTTCAGACTGCTTAAAAAACAACACTCACGCCACCAATCACACGATAGTCTGGTTCACTCTGCATACCATTCAGATCATTCACAATCGGTATGCCGATAGATGTGAATAGCGATACGCTATGGCCTAGACCAACTCGCAATCCTGGAGAAAGGTAAAGTGAATGACCTCCGCTATGTTCTTCTGACTCACCACCGATATTCACACGCTGTCTCGAGTCACCATTCAATTCGACCACCATATCAATATAATCAATAATCTTTGCTTGATGTGCGTGCTCATGATGTTCATGTCCACCCTCGGGAATCGTAGTACGATATGAAAGTGCAAGATTGTAATTAAAGATATCGCCCAGGTCAGTATCTTGTGTGCCTTCAGTCACAAATGTATAGAGCACATTGCCGGAAAATCCAATATCCCCCCAATTACGGTTATACGCCAGACCAAAGAAAGGATCCCATGAACCGGAACCCGGTTGCTGCTCAGCTTCAAACAAACCACCCTCTGTTTCTCTTACACCGGTTTCACCCGTCGGTGTTTTAATACCCATAAGGATAGCAGCATCTTGTTTTTCACTCTGATGGAAACGATACTGGCCGAATAAAGTCAGATCGCCTACGCCATTAGAATCCCCCGCCAGTTCAGCTTCGCCCACACCCATATCATTATGCGCTTCGCGAACATTTGACCGATCAATATAAGGCATAGTCAGACCAATAGTCAGATCATTCGTCAAGCCATAAGCAAGATTGGCATTGATACTTAAAAAACTATCAACACTATGGACATCCTCATCTGCCGCACCTGAAGCTTCCAGAACCCCATCAGAGATATCATCAAGTTCCAGGGACTGAACACTGATACCAACAACAAACTTGCCTTTAGGCAAAGTCGCTCCCGGTGTTGTCATGATGGCACCCGCCGCGCCGGTTTCGAAACTGGCACTGGCATGATCTGCAAATGTAGATTGTGTAAAAAAAATCAACGAATAAATTACACTGATATAAATGCATTTTGAAATATTCATATTTAAAAATTCTTCCTATAATAAATAGCACGTCATGCTTGCAAGCGCCTGACTAAACGTAACTATGATCCATTAAAGAATCACAAAGTTTTTGAGTTTGATTCAGCTAAAGAAAGAAACAGGAGGACCGCGAATGACGCGGGAGTTGGCAATAATTGTGTGAAGGTTTAGTGATTGATAGGTGGTTTGATCCTGGTATCTGCTAACAATGACCGGTTCAGCTTCCAGAGCAGTGTTGAGAACCAACAGACTACTGGTTGACCAAAAGCTGCAGCCAGTCGAAATATGACTCTCCGCCGCTCTATCACTCCCATCGTGACCATCATGGTGATCATGTGATTTATCTACCTGATACACAGCCACAGGGCCATCACAAAAAGCAAGACCCAAGCCACCATCAGCCGAAATACTGAGCATATAACCCGGCGCAATGAATGAACGCAGGACAACAGCCAGACCGATCAGGTACAGGTGAATTCTCAGATTTTTGTGACGACGGAAAAAACGCATCGCGGGATTCTAAGGGAAAAAATTGCTTGATGAAATATGTTTCTTTCTAAAATAACGATACTGTACCAGGCTAATTTCTTTACATAAGTACGCTGAGCCAGCACTTAAATTGGATACTCCGCATATAGTGGCTATGCTCAATCTGTCTTTTTAAAGTACGGTTATATTCCTAAGGAAGGTCTGATTAAGTATCTTTATCGTCATGCTGGTGAATACCAGCATCCAGTAAACAATTATTTTGACTGGACCGGACCTCGGTACCCCCTTGAGGGGTGTTCTGGCCTACGCCAGAATGACGACTAAATGAATTTTGCAACTTGTTCAGACCTTCCCTGATTGAAATGAAGAAGGAGTGCTGCCCATGAATATTCTATATCCATTATTTGGCATGGTGATTTTGACAATCTGTATTGCACCATTGGTTCTTTATGCCCGAGTCAAGCAAGTCAGCGCAGGGAATTTAAAAATCGGGTTCTTTGAGTTATACGATGGAACAGGTGCACCGTCTGATGTCACAAAAACAACACGCTGTTTGGCTAATCTCTTCGAAATGCCGACCTTGTTTTACGTTGCCTGTTTAACCGCTTTGCTTTTAAAACTAGATGGCGCTTTGTTAGTTTATCTGGGTTGGGGGTATGTCGTTCTCCGGGGTATTCACGCATATATACACCTTAGCTACAACAAAGTATATCATCGACTAACAGCATTTATGCTGAGTAATTTTTTGGTGATTGCTATGTGGGTCATCATAATCATTCAGGGTACATGATGAAATCGTTTGGTTATCGTAGTTTACAAACCGTCTTCTGTTAAATTTTATGGATGGTGACGGGAGAAAACTTCTGTCTCTCCTTGTGCATCAAAAGAGATAACATCATAGGCTTGAGGATTACGCCCTTCCATACCGGGAGAACCGATGGGCATACCGGGGACAGCAATCCCTTTAATCACTGGTTTTTGTTTAAGCAATTGAACAATATCTTCAGCAGACACATGCCCTTCAACAAGATAATCCCCGATGACAGCCGTGTGGCAAGAAGCAAGTGCTGGAGGAATACCAAAGCTACTTTTTATCAGGTTTATATCATTCACATCAGTAGCCTCAACCGTAAAACCGTTCGCCTCAAGGTGAGAAACCCACTTGCTACAACACCCACAAGTCGGAGACTTATAAACCCGAACGATGGGTAGATCAGATACAGATTTTGATTCTTCTGCCGAGCAAGCAATGCTCAATAAAGCAATAAAGATCGATGATATTGTAAAACGTAACATGATTATCCCCGTTGATTAAATAAGAAGATATTACTTGTTTATATCGATGGATCCACTACCAGGATCGGTTTCGTCTTGATAATGACCTCTTTTTTGCTTCTACAATTTGATATTTGCCACTGCCAGGAGATCATCAGACTCTTGAGCTTCACGTTGTTGCAGCTCCCATAGACTGGCATAGACACCTTGCCTGGCGAGAAGATCAAAATGTGTCCCCTGTTCGACCACCCACCCCTGATCCAACACGACGATGTGATCTGCATCAACTATTGTTGACAGGCGATGGGCGATGACCAATGTCGTATTACTCTCCGCCACCTCACGCAATGCTTCCAGTATGGCCTGCTCAGAGCCGGAGTCGAGTGAGGATGTCGCCTCATCAAATATCATGATGCCAGGATTTTTAAGTAACATCCTGGCAATGGCAATGCGTTGCTTCTCGCCACCGGATACCTTCAGGCCACGTTCGCCTACCAGCGTATCGTAGCCCTGAGGAAGCTGTCCGATAAACTGATCCAGATGCGCAAGCCGTGCCGCTTTCTCGATGTCTTCTCTGCCTGCGTCTGGCCTGCCGTAGGCGATGTTGTAGTAGATGTTGTTATTAAACAGGACCGTGTCCTGCGGGACGACTCCGATGGCTGAGCGCAGGCTATGTTGAGTCAAATCACGAATGTCTTGATTGTTAATCGTGATCCGGCCTGCATCCACATCGTAAAAGCGAAATAGTAAACGGGCGATGGTCGATTTTCCTGCGCCGCTTGGGCCGACGACGGCGACCTTTTTCCCCGCTGGAATTTCAAAAGACACGTCGTTCAGGATCTGTCGGTCTTCCTTATAGCCAAAACTGACATGCTCAAATCGTACTTCTCCACCGTTGAGCACCAGATCGCCAGCGTCAGGTTTGTCTTTGATCCTGGTCTCTTTACCTAACAGCAAGAACATATGTTCAATATCCGCCAGTGCACGTTTGATTTCGCGATAAACAAAACCGAGAAAGTTAAGCGGGATGAATAATTGCAACATGTAGGCATTAACCAACACCAGGTCGCCGAGGGTCATCACACCTGTACTGACGTCGATGGCAGCAAGCGTCATTATTGCCGTAATGGAAGCAGCGATAACAAAGGCCTGGCCGGAGTTCAACGCAGCCATGGATAACCTGTTTCTGGCCCGGGCCTTCTCCCAGCCTGTCAGGTTTTTATCATATTGCTCTGCCTCATAGTCCTCATTGCCAAAATATTTTACCGTTTCGAAATTAAGCAGACTGTCGATGGCACGGGTATTGGCCTGGTTATCCATCTCATTCATTTGCCGCACAATACTGGTTCGCCATTCAGTGAGGACGACGGAATAGACAATATAGATGGCAACGGCGACGACGATGATGACAGCGTACCAGACGCTATAGTTAACCAGAAGAATGACGGCTATGAGGGAGATTTCCAACAACGTCGGAATAATGTTGAACAACATAAAACGCATCAGGAAATTGATACCGTTGGTCCCGCGCTCGATATCTCGCGCCATGCCACCGGTACGCCGCGACAGATGAAAATCCAAATCCAGAGCATGCAGATGTTTAAACAACTTCAGGCCAATGCGGTGCATGGCATGTTCGGTGACACGACCAAAGATCGTATCGCGGATCTCGCCAAACAAAATAGTCCCCAGTCGTAGCACACCGTACATAGCCAGAAATATTATTGGCACAACAATGATCTGGGACTGGTTGGAGTCCAGTGCATCGACAATATTTTTCATGACAAAGGGGATCATGACGTTTGCCAGCTTGGCGAGCAGTAAAAACAGCAAGGCCAAAAATACCCGCCCCCTGAATTCCATAAAATAGGGGATAAGACTTTTTATCGCCGTCCAGTCTCCCGACCATCTATTGTTCGTTGTGTTATCACCATGTCCGCGCATGCTTCTAGTGTACACATTTATAAAGCAATTTGCGGCGGCGTATTTATTATCATGCTTAATAAACACCTGCAGAGTCTTACTTTGTTAAGGTGATCACATATCAGAATCAGGGGATTATTTTGGCTTGCATTACACTACGTCAGGAAAATAATTTGAGGGGATTGATGGTTTAGTTTGCCGTCTAGAATCTAGATCTGACCGTTTGCATTCAATCTAAAGGTGATGGTCGATTATCCCGCAAAAGCGGACATACATGGCAATAAATATTGATTTTCTGATAGCGATCAATCATTCAAGTTTTGGTTAATCGTCGTATCTGAACATGTGCCTACAGTTATAGCCAGGCTCTCTTTGTGATCTGTTGGTTCAAATATATCAGCGTGACTCTTTATCTCAGTAAAATTTCCATTTTTTGCAAAAACAAGATTAGTAGTAATTCCTGTCTCACAGGTAAACTTTATCTTTCCTTTATGGTTCAGAAACTGCTCGAATTCAGCACCAAAATCATCTGAGTAATGAGTTTCATAACATTTATTAGGATGCCAGACTTTACTATCAACATCTTTAGTGCTGATACAAACAAAATAATAAGTTATGCCTGATTCTTTATCTACGAGTGGTTTCTCATTTACATGCTCCTTGCATGTAGAAGCTAAAAAATATTTTTCATTATCATCATTAATATTTACTTCATTTATAGAGGTGTTTTTTATCTTCTTTACTAAAAATTTCTTTAGGTTGAAATCTGTTTGTCTCCAATGGTTTTTCTCCCAATTAAATCCGGTCGCCCCATTAGAAGTACACATTGATACAAATGGTTCTAACTCAGCCCCATAAATAAATGGTCCCATTAACAAAAGGGATGTAAATATGAGTTTCTTTATCATTAGTGATTATTGGTCCAGGCAGCGTATCTTCTTGTCTTTTGCCTTACTATTGATGTGTGATATTTACCACTAAGTGTAGCTGAAACCTGAGATTTACTCAGTCTATAAGCACTGATTACATCTATTTGAACGTACACTTTCAGTCACGAAGCAGCAAAGTACAGGGAAGTACTTTGTGGAATTGAGTAGTTCTGGAGGCATTTGTTCAGGCGCAGAAGCCTGCTACTTTCTCTCCATCACTACAAAACTATAATCAAAATCATTCTTATCATCTGCAGAATGATCCTCCCGCTCAATCTCAACCCACTCTCCAATGTCAAACTCAGGAAAATAAACATCCCCGCTTACATCGGCATGCACTTCTGTTATATAGAGACGATTAGCACGATTTAAAGACTGATCATAAATGCCCGAACCTCCCATAACCATAACTTCATCAACTTCCCCCGCTACAAGCAATGCTTCTTCCAGTGAATGAACCACCGTACAACCTTCAGCTTTAAATTCTTGCGACTGGGTTAAGACAATATTCTTCCTGCCTGGTAAGGGACGACCAATAGACTCATGTGTTTTGCGACCCATGATTAAAGGCTTACCCATGGTCACCGCCTTGAAACGTTTTAGATCTGCAGACAGGTACCAGGGTAGAGCACCCTCAAGACCAATCACCCCTTTTATATCCATCGCAGCGATGATAGAAATGATCATAATAATTTAGACAGCGATTGGTGCTGGTATAGCAGGATATGATTCATAGTTCAGCAATTCAAAATCTTCATATTTGAAATCAAAGATCGAATTGATCTCCGCATTAATTCTCATCTCTGGTAATGCAAGAGGTTGACGTGATAGTTGTTCATCAACCTGCCCCAAATGATTAAGATAAAGATGCGCATCACCCAGGGTATGCACAAAATCACCCGGCTTCAGCTCACAGACCTGCGCAACCATCATCGTTAACAAGGCATAGGACGCTATATTAAATGGTACGCCAAGAAAAATATCTGCACTGCGCTGGTATAACTGACATGAAAGTTTGCCGTCGGCAACATAGAACTGAAAAAAAGCATGACAAGGCATCAAGGCCATTTGATCCAGCTCACCAACATTCCAGGCACTGACAATCAATCGGCGTGAGTCCGGATTAATTTTAATTTGTTCGATCACATCTGATATCTGATCGACTGTTTTACCCTCAACCGTTTTCCAGCTACGCCATTGCGCACCATAGACCGGACCCAGATCGCCATTTTCATCGGCCCATTCATCCCAGATACTGACACCATTATCTTTTAAATACTGAATATTCGTTTCGCCATTAAGGAACCAGAGTAATTCATGAATGATAGATTTGAAATGAAGCTTCTTGGTGGTCATTGCAGGAAAACCATCCTGTAAATTAAAACGCATTTGATAACCAAACACGCTTAATGTCCCGGTACCTGTTCTGTCTTCTTTTTTGACGCCATGTTCTTTGACGTGTTTCATTAAATCCAGATATTGTTTCATTTGTTCATCACATTAAATTAATTAAATGAGCAAGTAGGTGGTAGGTTGCAGATAGTAGGTTGGAGAAACAACACCTACCACCTACTACCTACCTACATTTTCTTTCCTATATGCCCAAACCAACGACACGCACCCAAGAATGATCATAGGAAATGAAAGTACCTGTCCCATTGTTACCCACCCGAAAGCCAGATAACCAATGTGTGCATCTGGTACGCGTACAAACTCCACGCTAAAACGGAAAACACCGTAACCCAGTAGAAATAATCCGGATACCGCCATCATCGGACGTGGTTTAGAGGAATATAACCATAGGATAATAAACAGTAATAAACCTTCCAGTAAGGCTTCATATAATTGTGAAGGATGTCTGGCGATTGCACCTGCACGTGAGTCAGGAAATATCATTGCCCAAGGCAAGGTCGATGGCGCACCCCAAAGCTCGCCATTAATAAAATTACCAATCCGGCCGCATCCCAGGCCGATTGGCACAACAGGTGCGATAAAATCTATCACATTAAAAAATCCGGAGTCCGTCTTCCGTGCAAACCAGACCATTGCAAGCAATACACCGATCAAACCACCATGAAATGACATCCCACCCTGGTTGATTTTGAAAATATCTACCGGATGATCAAGATAATAAGGCAGGTTATAAAACAACACCGAACCCAAACGACCACCAACGATCACACCCAGCGTGGCGAAAAACACCATGTCATCAATATGGTTTCTGTTCCAACCAAACAGCGGGTTTTTATCGGCTCTCCAACGTAACAATAACCACGCCGTCACTATGCCGACAACATAGGTGATGCCATACCAATGAATTTTTATTGGACCAAGGGCAAGGGCGACGGGATCAATATCTGGATAACTCAACATAGGATTCGAAGTTTAACATCATGCCTAAACAATTAAGCCAGAATTATTCAGACTGAAAATAATATTGTTCCCACGAGGAAACTGCTATTCTTTCGGTATGCCTAAACACACCAAAAACAGTCTTGCTGATGAGACCAGCCCTTATTTACTTCAACATGCTGATAATCCGGTCGATTGGTATGCCTGGAATGAGACCGCCTTGAACAAGGCGATTGATGAAGACAAACCCATTCTGCTTTCGATTGGTTATTCTGCCTGCCACTGGTGTCACGTTATGGCGCATGAATCATTTGAAGATGTTGAAACCGCTGAAATCATGAATGCGCATTTCATTAATATTAAAGTTGATAGAGAAGAAAGACCGGATATCGACAAGATATACCAAACCGCGCAACAAATGTTGACACAAAAAACAGGCGGCTGGCCTTTGACCATGTTCCTTTCACCGAAAGACCATATTCCCTTTTTTGGCGGAACCTATTTCCCTCTCGAATCAAAATTCGGTTTGCCCGGCTTCAAAGAGCTCTTAGCAAGAATTGCTGATTTCTATCAGCAAGAAAAAGCAACCATTGCCACACAAAATAATTCTTTTATGTTGAGCCTGCAAAGTATGAACCAGCAGGTAGCACCTGATGAAGTAACAGTATTGAATCCAGAACCGCTGGAAACTGCGACACAACAATTGCATCAAAGTTTTGATTTGCAATGTGGCGGTTTCGGCGGTGCCCCCAAGTTTCCTCATCCCGCAAATCTTGAACACCTGCTTCGGCAACACTTGAGAAATAATAGTATTAAAAATCAGGCCATCAATATGGTGGATCTAACGCTCAGTAAAATGGCGCTTGGCGGTCTTTATGATCAACTTGGTGGTGGTTTTTATCGCTATTCTGTCGATAGAGAATGGATGATCCCGCATTTTGAGAAGATGCTTTATGACAATGGCTTGCTGCTGACGGTCTACAGCCAGACATGGCAAATCACCCAGGAACCTTTGTATCAGGATATCGCCGCTGGAACGGCAAACTGGATTATTGACGAAATGCAAAGCCCTGAAGGCGGATATTATTCCAGTCTGGATGCTGACTCCGAAGGGGTAGAAGGAAAATATTATGCCTGGGATAAGGACGAAGTTAGAGAATTATTAAGCAATGAGGAATTTACCATTGTCGCAAAACACTATGGTCTGGATCAGGAACCAAATTTTGAAGGCAAATGGCATTTGCGAGTCATGCAAGAAACGACTGATAAGGAAACGCTACAAGTACTGAAGCAAACCAGAGTAAAACTATTGCAACAACGTGCGATGCGCGTCCGTCCGGATTGTGATGACAAGATCCTGACCTCATGGAATGCACTGATGATTAAGGGCATGGCCACTGCAGCTTTTACCTTTAATAATGATCGATATCTGACGTCAGCAGAAAAGGCTGTAGAATTTATTCATCAAAATTTATACACAGACGGGAAATTACTCGCCACTTATAGAGAGGGGAAGGCACATCTAAATGCCTATTTAGATGACTATGCCTTTCTCATCGATGCCATACTGGCTCTTTTACAATGTCGCTGGGATCGAAGATGGTTGGCCATGGCGATTCAACTGGCTGATGAATTACTGGATTCATTCGAAGATAAAGAACACGGTGGGTTCTTTTTCACCTCGCATGACCATGAAAAGTTGATTCAGCGAAGTAAAACTTTTATGGATGATGCCATCCCTTCTGGCAATGGAATCGCAGCCAGTAGTCTTGCCAGGCTTGGCCATTTACTCGGTGAATCGAGATATCTGAACGCATCAGAATCGACGCTTCGAGCCGCCTGGTCCTCAATTGAGCGATATCCCTCGGCTCATAACACCTTACTTCATGCGCTGGATGAACATTTATACCCACCCCAAAGTACTATTATTCGCCATGGGGAAGGAGACATAACCCCGTGGATTGAGATTTACCGAAAAAATAAACAACCTTATAATTTGTTCATGTGTATTCCCAAGAATACCCCTGAACTACCGGGTTTACTTGGGAAACAGACCTCTGGAACCGAGATAGTGGCCTATATTTGCCGGGGACATCAGTGTTTAGAACCAATCTTAAGTCTTGATTTGCTACAGAAAAACTTGAACAATCCCTCCTGAGCATTAATACTATGTTGCTGTGCAGCATATTATTACCTGTATCAGGCACTTCTTCAAAGAAGGCCCATTGAACGAATACGATTCTGAAGAACTATTCGGGGCCTGGAACAAGTCCAGAAAGTAAAACAATAAAGTTTAAAAAGAATTTTTAATTCGGTGACTCGTCATCGACGAATGGTTTATACACTTTAATAATCTTAGAAACGTACTTGAGAGGAGTTAAACATGAGTTCTAGTTCGAACAATAAGAAGTTACTGGCCTGGGTTGATGATATGGCCACCTTATGTCAGCCAGATAACATCGTATGGTGTGATGGATCAGATGCAGAGTGGGATGCCATGTGGGATATTATGGTCAAAGGCGGTACTGCCCGTAAGCTGAACGAGGAAAAACGCCCTAACAGCTACCACGTTAATTCAATCCCTGCTGATGTAGCACGTGTTGAGGATCGCACGTACATCTGTTCAGCAAAAGAAGAAGATGCAGGCCCTACCAACAACTGGGCTGATCCTGCAGAGATGCGTGAAACAATGAACGGCATGTTCTCAGGCTGCATGAAAGGTCGCACCATGTATGTCGTCCCGTTCAGCATGGGTCCTGTCGGTTCAGACATCGCTCAGATTGGTG
>CAZDFI010000013.1:0-1181 GCA_964504725.1 uncultured Enterobacteriaceae bacterium | reverse complement strand
TGGTGTCGAACTGTCTGACTCTCCTTACGTTGTCACTAACATGCACATCATGGCTCGTGTTGGCCAGAATGTTCTGGATGTACTCGGTGAAGACGGTGAATTCGTTCCTTGTATGCATTCTGTTGGTGTTCCATTAGCAGAAGGCGAGACAAGTGAGCCATGGCCTTGTAACCCTGATAATCGTTATATTGTTCATTATCCAGAGACCCGTGAAATCTGGTCTTTCGGTTCTGGTTACGGCGGTAATGCCCTGCTAGGTAAGAAATGTTTCGCACTGCGAATTGCTTCTACTATGGCACGTGATGAAGGCTGGATGGCAGAACACATGCTTATTCTTAAGCTCACAAACCCAGAAGGTGAAGTTAAATTTGTTGCCGGCGCTTTCCCAAGTGCCTGCGGTAAAACTAATCTTGCTATGTTGACACCGACCATTCCTGGCTGGAAAGTGGAAACCATTGGTGATGATATCTGCTGGATGAAATTCGGTGAGGATGGTCAGCTTTATGCGATCAATCCTGAAGCTGGTTTCTTTGGTGTTGCTCCTGGCACAGGCATGCATTCGAATGCCAATGCCATGCTATCTATGGAAGCCAATGCCATTTTCACCAACGTTGCTGAAACTGATGACGGTGATGTCTGGTGGGAAGAAATGAGCGAAGCTCCTGATCATTTGATCGACTGGAAAGGTAATGACTGGACGCCTGAGTCAGACGAGCCTTCTTCACATCCAAATGCTCGCTTCACAGCACGTGCAGGCCAATGTCCCGTAATCGCTGATGAATGGGAAGATCCAAAGGGTGTTCCCATCAGCGCAATCCTGTTTGGTGGTCGTCGTGCCTCTGTTGTGCCTTTGGCCACAGAAGCTCTGGACTGGAACCACGGTACATTCCTGGGCACCATTATCGCTTCTGAAATGACAGCAGCGGCCTTCGGTGCCATCGGTCAATTACGTCGTGACCCAATGGCAATGTTGCCATTCTGTGGTTACAACATGGCTGATTACTGGGGTCACTGGTTGAAGATGGGTCAGACTGAGGGTGCAAAAATGCCGAAGATCTACTACGTCAACTGGTTCCGCAAGAATGATGCTGGCAAATTTATGTGGCCTGGTTTCGGCGAAAATAGCCGCGTACTGAAATGGGTATTCGAGCGTTGTAACGGTACCGCAGATGCTATTGAAA
>CAZDFI010000012.1:6801-36734 GCA_964504725.1 uncultured Enterobacteriaceae bacterium | reverse complement strand
CTTGCTGACTAAAGTCGACGGGTGGCAGGTTAATATCAATGGTCAGGATGTCATCCTTGAGACGAGTGATCTTGAAATAGTAACTATTGAGCCGGACTGGCGTAATGAATTGCTTTCAGTCATCACGAATCCAAATGTGGCATACATTCTCATGCTGCTTGGCATCTACGGCTTATTCTTTGAACTGGCCAATCCTGGTTTTGTGTTGCCCGGTGTCATTGGTGGGATTTGTTTGTTATTAGCTTTATACGCGTTTCAGCTCTTGCCAGTCAATTATGCAGGTTTAGCTCTAATGATACTCGGCGTTATATTTATGGTAGCGGAATTATTTGCCCCCAGTTTCGGTGCGCTTGGGATCGGTGGGATCATTGCCTTTGTGGCAGGCTCAGTGATTTTGTTCGATACCGAAGGGAGTGAGATCCATGTTGCAATTTCTATCATTGTTGCTGTGACTATAATTAGTGCAACCTTTTTCCTGATCGTACTGCGGATGATATTCGCGGCACATAGAAAACCGGTGGTCAGTGGGGTGGACGAGATGCTTGGTAGTATCGGTCAGGTTCTGGAAGATTTTGAAGAGTCAGGCCGAATCCATATTCATGGCGAGACATGGCAAATAAAGTCAAAGTTACCACTGAAGCGTGGTGTTCAGGTTAGAGTGACTGCGATAGATGGATTGGTATTAAACGTTGAACCTATAAAGAGAGGTGCGATATGAACACGATGTTTTATATTATTATTGGCATAATTATTATTATACCGATGATCTTCAAGGTCATGCGTGAGTATGAACGCGCTGTCGTATTTACGTTTGGACGATTCACTTCGGTCAAGGGACCGGGACTCATTGTTATCATTCCTTTGGTACAACAAATCGAGCGCGTTGAATTACGTACAGTGGTAATGGATGTTCCTAGTCAGGATGTAATCTCAAGGGACAATGTCTCGGTCAAGGTCAATGCGGTAGTTTATTTTCGTGTTATCGATCCGGAACGGGCCATTATTCAAGTGGAGAATTTTCATAATGCCACGAGTCAACTTGCCCAAACCACATTACGTTCCGTCCTGGGGCAGCACGAGTTAGATGAAATGTTGGCCGAGCGGGATAAGCTAAATGTGGATATCCAGGAGATATTGGATAAACATACTGATGCATGGGGCATTAAGGTTGCTAATGTTGAAATCAAACATGTGGATATTGATGAAAGTATGATACGTGCCATTGCAAAACAGGCTGAGGCCGAGCGTGAGAGACGCGCCAAGGTCATTCATGCAGAAGGAGAATTTCAGGCCTCGGAAAAATTACTGAAGGCTGCTGAAATATTGTCCAAAAATCCTCAAAGTATGCAATTGCGCTATTTGCAAACGTTAACTGAAATCGCAGGTGAAAGAACTTCAACCATTGCCTTTCCAATTCCAATGGATCTAATAAAACCTTTGTTAGGTATGGCTGCAAAAGACTAATGTAATCATTAGAGATTGATCTGATCCTTGTGAATGGTGAACCAGTGGGTTTTTATTATCTGTTACAAATAAATGACTATATCAGTGTCTAACCGTTATTTCGGTCTATTGATATTTCACCTCATCAATCGTGGTTTTTTAATTTAATTTATAGTCAGGAAGTCGAAGTCATTCATTTCTTGTCCGTGGCGGATCGTACAGGCTGGCTGCAATACCAATTAACATGATAGCAATGATTACGTAGGCTTCAGGATGACGTTGGCTGTATGCATAAGACAAACTTGCAAACAATAATAAACCTGTTGAAAAACAGAACACGACAGGCAGCCATGGATAGAAGGGCACTTTGAAACTTTCTTTTTTTGCCGTTTGTTTACTTCGTAAGATAAATAATGCGACTCCCACCATTAAAAAGAAGAACCAGTGTAGTGGCGCACTGAATACCACCAGTCGTTCAAAGGCATCTTCATTGGCACCCATTAAAATGACCAGGGCCAATGTTATGATGGCTTGTAAAGTTAATGATCGTACGGGTGAATCCAGTTGCCAGTTCCAGTGTCCAAGCCATGAATAAAGTTGATGATCCTGTCCCATGGCATAATAGACACGGGCGTTGGTGAAGATCATGCCATTAATATTGCCAAGACAGGTAATACAGATTAAAAAACTGATTGCCATTGCCCCTGGTTCACCGAAGGAGAGACGAACGACATCACTTGCAATCGATTGACTATTCATCATGCCATGTATTCCAAGCGCATGTAGAAACGCAAGATTAATCGCGACATATATAAAGGTGACGAGACAGATACCTATGATGAGTGAGCGCAAGATATTTTTTTGTGGTTCTACTACCTCAGCAGCGACATAGGAGATATTACTCCAGCCACCATAGGTAAACAGCACCAGGATCATGACCAGGTAGATATCAATATCCTGAGTTATGCTTTCTTGTCCGATCGTTTCATTGACAGGTACCACGAAAAATAAACCAATCACAACGATCATTAATAAACCCAGAACCTTGACCAGGGTCAGCATGTTCTGGATCCATTTTCCAGTCTGCACACCGTTAATATTAAGCATCGTTAATAACACAATCGCTGCGACCGCATAGGCAATAAATTCATTTCCATCCAGTTGAAGCGGTAATACCTGTTGTGCATAGCGTGCAAAGATAAATGCGATTGCGCCGATATTTGCTGGTTTCACCAACCAGAAGCCGGCCCAGGCAAACAGGAACCCCGTCTTTCTGCCATAGGCACGTGTCAGGAATACATAATCACCGCCTTCTTCCGGGTAAGTGGTGGCAAGTTCCGCATAACACAATGCACCAACCAGAGAAATGATACCGCCGATTATCCAGATACTGATCAACCAGACGGGTTGTGCTATTGATTTTGCAATCAGGGGCGTTGTTTCATAAATACCAGCACCGATAACAATACCGACAATGATGGATAAGGCATCATAGAGTTTGAGTTGTTGCTTGGGACGTCTGACAATTGAATTGGTGATTGGCATGGCACTATTAAATAGCATAAGCCATAAAATACTTCAGTATTTAATTGTTTTTGTACATCTGTTCCATTTGACCCCAATGCCAGACTTTTAATGGTTCTTTGTTTGATAAAGGAAACACTTGAACTGTCAATTCCGGTAGTGTCAATATTGCACAGGTATGATTAAATTTTGTACTTCCTGGATTGATTATCAGGACATTCCCCAATTTTTCTGCAAATACCTGATGAGTATGACCGACGATTAATACATCATAATCAAATTTCTCCAGAGCATTTTTCCACTGAGCTTTTCGATCTGGCATCACATGACCATGTTCATCCAATAGATTAATACCTTTCCTGTCTGAGTTGGGTGGGCTTGCATGAACAACATATAGCTGTTTTCCATCAGCAGAGAAATCCAGGATATCAGGTAATGTTGAAAAAAAGTCTTTAATCCATTTTTTCTCTTCAGGAACAGGTGCGCTGAGATACCAGGTATCATGGTTACCCGAGATAATCTGGCATTTACTTTCAATCAATAACTCGACCGTTTTATCGAGTTCTCCCCCATACCCCGCAGTGTCTCCGGCACAGATAGTCATATCGACATGATTTTGTCGAAATATAGTTAATGCTTCTCTGAGAGGCTCAACTGTTGCGTGAACATCGCTGATTAAACCAATCTTCATCTAACTATTATAAAGGCAGGAGAAAAGGAGGACGATAGGAATCATCTAACTATTATAAAGGCAGGAGAAAAGGAGGACGATAGGAATCATCTAACCATTATAAAGGCAGGAGAAAAGGAGGACGATAGGAATCATCTGTTAATTATAAAGGCAGGAGACAAGGAGGACGATAGGAATCATCTAACTATTATAGAAGCAGGAAAATAGGAGGACGATAGGAATCATCTAACCACTATAAAGGAAAGGGAACATGAGGACGATAGGAATCATATTGGCGAATTATGCACTAAACTCTGTTTGATCATTACTTATTTATTAATAGGGGAAATCTTATGGCATATCGAGTTCGCAAGGTTAATTACTGTAAAATGACGGTTTCAAGTCGAGCAGGTCAGGCTGAAGTAGTGCTAAGAGCGATTATGAAAGCAGGTATTAATATGCTCGCCTTTAGTGGATTTCCCATCAAAGCAGGGAAATCACAGCTAGATTTTATCCTGGATGATTCCGCCGCTTTACAGCGTCTTGCCAAGAAGTCCGGTTGGCGTTTGAGTAAAACCAAAAAAGCATTATTGGTGCAGGGCAGTAATGAGATTGGGGCAATTCACAAGATAGTTAAGAAGCTGGCTGATGAAAAAATCAACGTAACAGCGACAGATGCCGTGGCAGCCGGCGTGGGTCGTTATGGGATGATCCTGTGGGTAAAACCAAAGGTCTATAATCGTGCAGCACGAGTGCTAAAAGCCAGGTAGACGTGCCCAAAGGGTATAGTAATCTTTTCAATCCCCCCCCCTTGAGGGGGGGATACCGACTCAAGCAGACTGATGAATTCAGCTTCCGGAGGATCGTTGGATCAGAGTCCTAAGCATACCACCGGGATGGAATTTGTCCGACTTAAAGAGGTCAGATCCCTCCTAAAACAACCATTAACAGGATTTTAAATAAGCAAGTATTACGCTTGATCTTTCCCGAGATTGCCGGTATTCTCTAATGAGAACATTTAGAGAACTTATAATGCTTACCCCTAAAGAAGAAAAAGTCCTGCAATGCATTACCCGCTATATCGCGATTCAAGGTCATGGACCTACATTGGAGGAGATCGGCTCTGATGTTGGGATTAATTCCAGAGGCACGATTCATCGTTATGTAAAAGCACTGGAAGATAAAGGGCATTTACACAGGAGCCCGCAATGGCGTGGGATGCGTTTAACGGGAGAAGCCGAAAGGCGTACCAATGTACTGCCTTTTGTTGGCCGTATCTCTGCAGGTAAACCTATCGAAGCCATCACTGATCAGGAAGAGATCAATTTTTCAGAGTTGCTGTTAGGTACTGATCGTTACGTTCTCAAGATTGATGGAGATTCTATGATCGATGCCGGGATTCATGATGGGGATTATGTTGTGATTAAACATGCGGTCACTGCCAAGTCGGGAGATATTGTTGTCGCATTGATTGATCAAAGTGAGGCCACCTTAAAACGTCTGAAAAAACGTAGAAAGGGTGTAGAACTGATCCCTGAAAATAGTTCGATGAAACCGATGTTTTATGATGCTGAACGAGTACAGATACAAGGAGTCCTGGTTGGACAAGTCAGGCTTTATTAATGCGGCAATCGCAACACTGGCCCAGCATGATCGCATTGGTGGACATGAATGCGTTCTTTGCCTCTGTAGAACAAGCCAATAATCCGCTACTCTCCGGTAAACCCGTTGCCATCACCAATGGCCTGGTAGGGACATGTATCATTACTTCTTCTTACGAAGCCCGCGCCTTTGGTATTCATACGGGCATGCGCTTAAGGGAAGCCAAACAACTTTGTCCTCAATTGATCCAACTCCCGGCAAACCCTGTGCTTTATGCAAAGGTGTCTACTTGCATTATGGAAAGTCTTCATGAGTTCACGCCTGATTTTGAAATCTTCTCTGTGGATGAAGCTTTTCTCGATCTTACTCATTGTCAAAACTTGTGGGGCACGGCTGAAACAATCGGACATTTGATCAAGCAAAAGGTTTTTGATTGTTCCGGTGTGCGTTGTTCTGTGGGGATTAGTGGCGACAAGTCAACCGCCAAGTACGCAGCTAAACTGCATAAACCAGATGGACTGACGCTGATTCCTCCCTGGGAAGCCAGAGAACGACTCGCCTCGGTTGCCGTGACAGAACTATGCGGTGTCAACAAAGGTATTGGTGCCTTTCTTGCAAAACGTGGCGCATTTACCTGTGGCGACGTGACGCGGTTGCCAATTAGTGTTTTAGCCCAACGCTTCGGTAATCCAGGGCGGCGTATCTGGTACATGTGTCAGGGGGCAGATCCGGACAAGGTAGAGACAAACATTAAAGCACCCAGGTCAATGGGTCATGGTAAAGTTGTCCCGCCTGACACACGAGATAAGAACACAATTCATATGTATCTCATCCACATGGCGGAGAAAGTCGCTAGTCGACTACGCAGCAACGCCATGCAGGCACAGAAATATTTCATTGGGCTGAAGTGTCAGGATGGTTGGCTTGGAGGCAAACTGAAAACAACCTTCCCAACCAATGACAGTAAACCCATTATCAAACTCTGCAAACATATCTTGACTTACTATTGGCAGGGACAGGGGGTATTTCAGGTTCAGGTAACTGCATTAGATCCTCATTCGTATAAAGGACAGATTGATCTCTTTGGTGAAGATACGTCCAGGCGTTATCAATTAAGCAGGGCAATGGATTTGATTAATGAACGTTATGGTGAGTTTACCGTGGCACCGATGCCACTACTGGATCGATCAACCATGCCTAATGTCATTGCCCCTGCCTGGAAGCCCTACGGGCATCGACAAACGATCCCGGGCACTAAACCCAAACAATGTGCACAGACAACTAAAAAGGTATACCGACTTAATTCTGATTAAGTGACCACAAAGTAAATCAGTCGTCTGTATACAAAATACCTTTTAACATTTATGGTTAACAGGATGAATCGAACGATAGCCATAGCATTACTCCTGATCGGGGTGCTTTTGTTTCTAGGGAGTTGCGCGCCTATTGGCTATGTCATTTATCACGAGGTTGTAATAGAACCCTCCGAAAGGGTTTCTCTTTCCGAACCTGACACTTCTGACGAGTTCACGTTTCAAGCGAGCCCTGGGACACTGGCACGGTTTACTATCAAAGTGGATGTTACAACATCTTCCGTACAAGAAGATCCAGATAGCTTCTCTGATGAATACATTGCCCGTTTTAAATTCCCCATCAGCTATACAATCATGGATGCTAGTGGTAATACTCTGATCTATGAGGACATTACACTGGCATGGAAAGATGGTGGTTCTGTTTCAAAAAGTAATGAAGAGACTACCAGTACCGGAGGTACTTTGACGGCATCGACCAGTTTGAAAAAATTTACTGTGCCCGTCGATGGTAGTTTTAAACTCTCTATCATGATCAGTCCGGACACGACCTATGAAGCAAGCTATGCTTCGCCGCAACTGAATTTGTATGAAGGCATGATTGATAATACATGGTATATTGTCAGCGGTGTCTTTATGTTTTTTGTTGGTTTCATTATGGCGATGGTTGGTTTTATCTTTGCTATCACTAATGCCACCCAGGTGAGTCTTGAACAACAAGTTCATGAATCAAGTGCAAGCACAGGTACAAGCGGTGATGTGGGGCAACGCGATAAAGATATCAATCAACAAGCCATGTTCATTCAGTTATCGGCCTTCGCAGGCTATATCATTCCACTCGGGAGTCTTATCGTTCCTTTAATACTATGGCAGATCTGGAAGCAGAAAGATCCTTATATAGATGAAATGGGTCGTGAGGCGGTCAACTTCCAGTTGAGTATGTTGCTCTATTACATCATTTGTTTTGTCTTATTTTTTGTTCTTATTGGGATGCTATTAATATTTGCCGCGGTGATCTTTCATATAACCTTCATTATCATCGGCGCCGTACAAACTTCCCGCGGGGCCAACTACCGTTACCCGATGATCATTCGTTTTATTAAGGATTAGGAAATTGCCGCGAAAAACAGCTACAGTTCCTGAAACCGCTAAACGGGCTGATTAAATTCTTTACGTCTTTCAGGTTTATCATATCTAGTAGTGCGGCGGTTTTTCATCAATGGGATATTCTGAATCGTTTTGCTCTGCCAAGCTGTTATATCTCAAGGTAAGTGTTCTAATAGATTCTTCCAGCTTACTTATTTTTAAATGCTGTGAGTGAACAGTCTTATTGAGTTCCTGAATCAGGTCTTCCTGATAAGCAAGTTTCGTTTCAATATCAATGAGTCGCTGATCATCCATAGTCTTAATCTATTTTCGGTTAACTACATTCATTGTTGCTTCCAGTGCTTCGATACGTTTCTCCAGAGGAGGGTGAGTCATGAATAAACTTTTTAGTCCCCCACCAATACCACCTGAAATTCCAAAAGAAGAAAATTCTCCTGGCAGATCTTGAGGATCATTTACAGTTTGTAAGCGTCTAAGTGCTGCAATCATGTTATGTCCACCTGCAAGTTTTGCCCCCCTGCGTCAGCATGAAACTCGCGCCAACGGGAAAACCATCTGACGATGATACTCGCTAGTATCGACAGCACCAATTGCGCGACAATAGAGGTAATGTAATAACCAGGGCCCATACCAGTTCGTGTTTTGAAAATAACGCGATCAACGAAAAAACCGATAATACGTGAGAGAAAAATAACAAAGGTATTTACCACACCTTGCATCAGACCCATGGTGATCATATCGCCATTGCTTACGTGGCTCACTTCATGGGCGAGTACGGCTTCGACCTCATCTCTTGTCATGTCATGTGTTGGAGTAGTCCTGTGCTTACAGCAACCAGAGCATTGTTACGGTTAATCCCGGTGGCAAAGGCATTTGGCTGAGCAGATTCAAACACCCCAACTTCGGGCATACCGATTCCAGCCTGATCTGCCTGATGCTGGACTGTACTGACTAGCCATTGTTCGTTTTCGTTATTAGGTTGTTCGATCACTCGAACGCCCAACCCCCTTTTGGCAGACCATTTGGAGATAGCAAGCGAAATAAAGGAACCGCTAAAGCCAATTACGGCGGACATAACTAATAGGGCGTTAAGGTTCAGGTCAACACCGTTACTATCTAAAATACCTTCAATTCCAAAAACCTGGAATACAATACTGATCAATACCAGTACAGCTGCATTGGTCGCCAGAAACAGGGCTATGCGCATCATAGGGAATATCCTCCAACAGGAATTGTAGCTTTAATTCAATGATAAGATGGGGTCCAACACCCTCAAGTTCAACTTCTATTTGAATTTACCTCGGGCTCATCTTACATAACGTTATGTCATAGTATATTCTGCTTGCTCGAAGCTATCATCGAAAGTCAGACATTTGAAAGATGACTCTTATAAGCCACATTAACAATGAATAAGAATACCCCCATTCCCAATGGATTTTTGAAAAATCCGATTCACCTGCTTGCACTGGGTTTTGGCACAGGTTGTGTGCCAAAGATGCCAGGCACCATTGGCACACTAGTCGGCGTTTTATTCTATTTGCCGATGCAGACTTTATCCTGGCCTTTTTATATTGGCGTTACGGTTGTCCTGTTCTCGTTGGGTGTTTGGCTATGTGATGTAACTGCCAGGCATCTTGGGGTGCATGATCATGGTGGTATTGTGTGGGACGAGATCGTTGGTTTTTTGATCACGATGACGGCGGTTCCCCCTGATTGGCGTTTTGTGCTGCTGGGCTTTGTTCTGTTCCGCCTGTTTGATATTTGCAAGCCCTGGCCCATTAGTTGGCTGGATCGCAAGCTATCAGGCGGTTTTGGCATCATGTCGGATGACGTTCTTGCCGGGATTTATGCGTTGATAGTACTTCAAATAATCATTAATTTGCTATAGTGTTACAACAAACTTGAAAGAATATAGTTTAAGTATGAATTTCAATCAGAAAATCAATCTGCTGGTATTTTCGATTTGTGCCTTATTAATGGTACCGACAGCAGATGCAGATATCTATAAATACACGGACAAAAAAGGTCGCGTGACCCTGACCGATACCCCTAAAAACAGCAATTACGTCAGACTGGTAAAAACATGGAAAGGCTGGGTACCTTTAAAAACAGGCTCAATCAGGTATAAAAATCTTGAGAAAAACAGAAAAAAGCATGCAGACACTATCGAAGTCATGGCCAGTCGCTACAAGTTGCCTAAGTCGCTTATTCACGCAGTGATCACTGCTGAGTCCGCCTATGATTCTGAGGCTGTCTCTCGTGCCGGTGCGGTTGGGTTGATGCAACTGATGCCCGGCACTGCAAAACGTTATGGTGTCAAAAACAGACGCAACCCCTATGAGAACGTCAGTGGTGGTGCACGATATCTTCGCGATCTGCTTGTTATGTATGATAACAATCTACAATTAGCATTGGCGGCTTACAATGCAGGCGAAGGTGCCGTTAAGAAATATAACAACACCATCCCCCCTTACAGAGAAACCCGGAATTATGTGAAAAAGGTTATCGCCTTTTACAACAAATACAAACGGTCGATGGGTTGATTCAATGTTTTACCCAAAATTATTCTTTATTAACGATGTATCAAAATTATAGGTGATCTATTGTAAAATCCTCAAACAACAGTTGGGGACTCGCCTTTCAAAGAGATTGATCTGCGTAAGATCGAAGTCACTTGTGCCCGTTGTAGTTTATCAGAATTGTGTTTGCCCAGAGGCATGGGACAGGAGGCAATTGAGAAGTTGGAGAATATTGTGCAACGTGCATCGCCACTACAAAAAGGCGAAGTTCTCTTTAGAGAGGGCGATCAGTTCAAGGGACTATATGCAGTTCGAGCTGGTCTGATCAAGGTATTTTCCACCACAGATGATGGCGAAGAACAAATTATAGGTTTTTTTCTTCCGGGTGAGATGTTAGGTCTTGATGCAGTTGAGCATCAAATTCATGCCTGTAGTGCGGTTGCTCTCGAGACCAGTAGTTACTGTGCTGTTCCATTTTCAGAATTGTCAGAAATATGTAAAGAAATTCCTGAACTTCAGGATCAGCTCTTCAGGATGATGAGTCGTGAATTATCTTCAGAAAACAAAATGTTACTGACACTGGGGAAAAAGAATTCAGAAGAAAGAGTGGCAACCTTTCTGTTAACTATTTCAATGCGTAAAAACCTTGCGCCCGGTGCCAGGCAAAACGGCTGCACATGTGGAATTTACCAGGGATGGACGCTATGCCTTGCTCAGTATTTGGGAAAATGATGGTGCCATTGTGGTTTACGATGCCCATTCACTTGAAGAGGTTAAACGTATTCCTATGAATAAACCTTCAGGCAAGTATAACGTTTATAACAAAATCACGAGATCAAGCGGCACAAATCATTAACTATTGTTAAATTATTGCTGTTTGCTATCGATGCCTTAGATTGTATATTTTCGAATAGCTTATAAAGTTTAGCTCTAAATTTAAACGAAGGTGAGCATGGAACGCTGAGGGTCACGACCGTCTCACAATCACTATTTACTCTTTTGATTCAACTATACTTAACTGAACTGGTGTAGAAAAAAAGGAATAGTTGCTCAAATGATAGAAGGAGTTTTCCTTGATATAAGTGGTGTATTGCTAGATGGCGCAGAGTTATTGCCAAAGGCAGACAAAGCCATTAACTATATTGAAGAAAAAAACCTGCCCTATCGGCTTATAACCAATACCTCACAACAACCTCGTATTAATATTGTTAAACAATTACAACATGCCGGAATTAATGTCGTAGAAGAGCATGTCTATACGGCCCCTCTGGCTGCAAAAGATTATGTACTTAGCCATGATTTACGGCCCTTCTGCCTGATTCATCGCGGATTAAAAAGTGAATTCAGTGATGTCGAACAAAACGATCCAAATGCAGTAATCATAGGTGATGCAGCTGGTGATTTTAATTATGACTATTTAAACCAAGCCTTCCGGCTTTGTCTCGAAGGTGCTCCATTAATCGCAATCGGCCACAATAAATACTTCAAGAAATCCGGCGAATATTTCCTCGATGCAGGCCCCTTTGTTGAAGCCATTGAATACGCCTGTGATATTGAAGCGATCATTACTGGCAAACCGTCTGTTGATTTTTTCAATCAGGTCCTGGCAAGTATTCAGCTTAAACCCGAACAAGTTGCATTAATTGGTGATGATATCTATGGCGATATTCAAGGTGCAATCAATGCAGGTCTGGAATCCAGACTGGTTCGCACAGGGAAATATCGTGACGGTGATGAAAATAAAACGATACCAAAGGCCAACGTTGTAGATAATATATTGGCAGCAGTTGAAGATTTATTATAAAAATTAACAGGGCTATTTGGTTGTGTCTGCAGGTATATTGATGACAAAATTGGTGTTTCATGGGCTGAAATACTCGAATTCTTCTCTGATGCCAAAACCATGGCTCAGTTTTAAGGTCGCTGCGCTGGACGCCGTTTAATTGCGACGTTACATCTGAAACCTCTATTTTCAGTATTAAGCAGACACCCACGACAGGCTGCTTTCCAGCGTAGGTGGGTAATAGCAATACGGATTCTAACGGCCATGATTGATTAGTTATTGGTAACCAGGCACTATTTAGCAAGATTCATTCTTTATACTTCTTGTTTTACAATGTTGTAATATAGATCGTTTCCTTCTGTGGCGTTGGGTGATTAGCTCAGCTGGTTAGAGCGCTGTCTTCACATGGCAGAAGTCGCTGGTTCGAGTCCAGCATCGCCCACCAATTTATTCTCTGTAAGTAACCAACCAGTAAGCCATATTCCTCATTAAGCGGACACTCGAGTTGAACGTCCTAAACGTCTGATTCCCAGCGAAAGCAGACATTTTCCCTTCTCCTTAGAGGAGTATTTGTTGATAAAGGTTAATATTTGGTGGATGATTCATTGTGGGAGTAGAAACAACATTTCTTTTCTTTGATATAACTTGGGGGAATACCATATGTCTAGTTTAATTGCACTATGTGTAAGTATTGGAGTTCTTGGTGGTGTCGCTACATATCTCGCATTGGGTCCACTAGCAGGTTTCGTTTTGATTTGGGGAATATTCATCGGTTGGGCTACTTTTTTTGCTGTAGGCGGTGATACCGCAGCACTCAAAAAAGGTATTTCATGTAATGTTTTTGGTGTTGTGTGCGCATGGCTAATGGCTTTGATATTGCTTAATACCCCTTTGGGTGGTTTAGGGGCAATCGGTGCGGGCATCGCTGTTGGTGTAACAGTTCTAGGCATGTGCCTGGCTGCTCATCTCCCGGCGTTGGATGCTATTCCAGCTAGCGTATACGGCTATGCCGCTACAGTTGCTTATCTACTACAGACCGATGGTGCACTTGATATGGGACCTTTAGCATCTGGTAATTTTAGCAATGCCCTGATCCTCGTTTCAGTCTCATTGATCGTCGGCTCTCTCTTTGGTTTGGCATCTGGAAAACTTGGAGGAGTATTAACCAGCGGTGACTAAAAATTAGTTACTTGGAAAATCTTAATCCTAACCCCGCTTCGGCGGGGTTTTTATTTTTTAACTACAGAATTATGAACGTCCTCGAATGATATTAGTAAAAGGAGAATTATTTACATACACTTATCCCATCGATGCCCCAAATAGCAGCTTTTAAATTAAGCTCACAATCCAGGGCATTATTGATATAAATGATGAGTTGAGCATGGGTTAACAATCAGGATATTTATACCCAGACGCAGCCGAGTGACATAAAGCTACTTAACATGATAAGCAAAGTGTCATATTGACTATTATCACAGGCCACTAAAGTAAGCTGCCAGATCAGCGATATCTTCATCGCTCAATTGTGATGCCATCGGTGACATCGATGGATCTTTTCGACCACCATCGCGAAAGGCCTTCATCTGTTTAACCAGATAACCTGACTTTTGTCCGGCAAGATTTGGCCAGATGTCAGTGGCGCTAATCCCATCCGCACCGTGACATGCGGCGCAGGTTGTAGATTTCGATTTACCAGCCGCAGCATCGCCAGCGGCATAAGATACTAATGGCAGACTGGTGATTACTGCCAATAATAATATTTTTTTAATATTCATCATTATTACTACCTCCAATATAATTGGAAAAAATTAGTGATGCAAAAACCCATGAAGTCGCGCATCTTTTGTACTGAAATGGTTGACGAACCAGTCAGTCAATCGTTGACCAAACTCTTTTTCGTCTAGTGTGGACATGTCTTCATATTCATCCATAATATCCCTGATGTCATCTAAAAGTTGTTCATGATCCTGTTTATGATCTTCATATTGGTCATGTTTCATCTCTCTCATGTCTTTTTCTTCTAGTGCAAAGTGTGCCGATATTTTAGCAAAAATTTCACCCAGACAATCTATTACTGCCATCGCAGAGCCTTCATTCTTTGCTCTGTTATATGAGTCATTAATCAACTCAATCAATTCCTGATGTTCAAAATCTACTTCTTCAATGCCGATTTTGAATTCATTACGCCATTCAACTAAATTCATTGTATTAATCTCACTGAAAATAAAACCCATCTAGCTCTTTACGAAAATCTATTACAAAGAGTTGTTTTGGCTTAAGGTTAATTGATGCATTTCCCTCATAGTCAAAGCCATCTTCCCGCTTACTGTCTCTGAGTTTTGCAATTAATTTGTGTTGGCCTGGTTTGACAGGAATACGTTCATAAATTGAAGCAGCGCCGTCTTTAGCCAACCCTGTGGGCTTATATGATTTACTTAATGAAATTTTACCATCTATTATTACTTCAACATGTACCGGTACTCGTTCTCTTTGGCAATCCATAGCTCGACGCATGTTAGGTGCTAACGCAGCGATTTCTTCCGGCGTATAGCGTCGACATTCTTCTTTACGTTCGCTGGCATGGCTAAAGCTTACCATAATCAATGCCATTTCCGGATCTTGATAGGTATAGCTGGGTGAGTTCGAGAAATATGCAAGTCCACATGCAAAAATAGTGAATGCAATACCTTGCCCAATTATAAAACGTAACTTAGGCATCGACTTTCTCAGCACTAACTTGTTCATCAATTTTAATTTCAGTTTCCTTTGATGCCAGTTTTTCCAGACGTGTGTGGAATGCTGTTAGTTCTTTGAAAAAATCTTTACGCCGGGTAAGCCCTGCCCAGAATTTTCCAATTCGTTCAGGGTTTACACGCTGACGTATACGTGGATCTCGTTCACCTGCTAATCGTGCCTCAGTCCATTTGATGCCCAGGCGAAAACTACAATCGCCCTCACGACAGCCTGTCAGGAAAACACCATCGGCCAGTTTTTTTGAAAGCACGAAGTCGACAAATGAAAGAGGTAACATACCGATGCAAGGCATCGTCACGATACCGACATCAGTGTCGGCCATCTCTTCAGGATTCATGCGTTTTGACACCCATAGACATTTCTGGTATCAGCGACACTTACTGTTCAACTTATTAGCGGTGCCTGGGCAAGTGCAAATTACACGGGTTCTGCCTATCCTGAATTAGTGACGTGCTCCTATACAGATAATTTATCAGGGAATTTACTCGATAGTTTCAATATTTTTCGTAAATTAAAACTGAATGTAGATAATCGTCTGGTAATTGATGAAACATCCAGCATTATTCAATTCAGCCATAGAACCATAGCAGTATTACTACTAATTCTGGTTTTAGCAGCGTTATGGAAAGTAAAACGAAATCATCCAATGTTAATCAAGCCAATGATGATAGTGACTTGTTTTTTCTTTGCCGAGTTTACGCTGGGGATCTTTAATGTTTTAACTGATATGCCGTTGTGGACTAATACGTTACATAATTTACTGGCCGTGGGTTTATTGTTTTCCACGATTAATTTGTTCGCTATTCTAAACGGTTGGGGAATTTCATAGACCGGTGAAATGTTGTATTATCAATCAAGTGGCATACCATTTGTTTAATTGAGGAGATATAGTGGCTTTACTAAGTTGTTGGGGGGAAGTGACGACGGAAAATGAACAGGAAGTCATTGCGGCCAATTGCAAGATCCATCCACAGGTAGAGGAACTACTATCAGTACTCACCGGCATCTTCAATACCGCCAAGATTGAATACTGGATCGACCAGGGCACCCTTCTAGGTGCTTATCGGCATGAAAAATTCATCGCACGAGACTCTGATGTAGATATAGCGATAAGTAATGAGGAACATTTCGAAGCTCTTCCTGAATTATTGGAATCCACTTTACCGAGCGCATACAGCTGGGAAAGAAAAGGAAACCATTGCAGAGGCTACAAGGTTTGGCTGAAGATCGGTGGGACTTTCAATGGAAACTTCGAGGGGAAAGAAATCAACTGGCCACTGGTTGTCTGTGATGTGATGTTTTACCAATTCAATGAGATGGACAAGACTTACGTTCAGCAATACCAAGGATTTGGGGTAGATACCATTTTCTTTCCTGAGGAAGTGATCTTTCCTCTCGAACAGATCAAGTTCGAAGGAAGCATGTACCCTTGCCCAACTCGAATAAGAGAATATCTGGAAATCCAGTATGGCTATATCGGCGAGGGTGCAATTTGGGATCCAGAAGTTGATAGGTGGGTCAAAGGTTGACGTCGTCACATCTGTCGTTATTATTTCTCGCTGGGAAATAGCCGTATACATAAAATATCACTTCACGACTTATTACCTACTTACAGGTATTGTCTGTAATGAATTTTAAAAACTAACTAAGTGTAACGACTACTGGATAGTGGTCAGAGGCTTTTTCTGCCGTAGGTGTTTTTATGATCTTGGCATCTTTGATGTGAGTGGTTAATGACGGTGTTAAAAATACATAGTCAACTCGAATAGGGGTTTTACTGATTTTGTGTGCAACTCCAATAGTTGGATGAGTGTTTCTATCATGAACATTGATATGAGCAACTGCGTCAGTATGGTACATATTAAATATGTCAGTGGTTTCAAAATGGGTCAGATCATAGTGGGTAAATTCTAGAGCAGAAAGATCACCGTATTTATCTGAACGAGAAAGCGAGTTAAAGTCACCTAGAATGATATATTTATCATATTTCGAGTGGTAGCTCAGAACCACCTCAACCTCTCTTACTCTTTCATTTCCTGAATGAGCATGCAAATGGACATTACAAATTGAGAGTTTACCTAAGGGAGAATCAATAACAACGGAAAGAGCAGCGCATTGAAATGTAAAATCTGGGAACAGGTACTCCTCTTGCAGAGGATAGCGAGATAAACTTACAACGTGAGAACGCTTCTGATCATATTCAGATGACCCTTGCGATAAAGCATAATAGGGGAGGTTTGTTTCGTTGCTTATTCTTTTTAACAACTCGTTTTCGTTTTTATCAAAATTGTTCGCCTCTTGAATAGCCACGAAGTCAGGGTTTTCCTTTTTTATCATGTCAATGATGTGCTCAATCCGAGATCCGTTACTATCAATACCTCCATCCAATATGTTATAGGTCATAATTTTCATATTGATTATCATTTATCTCGATTTTATCAATAAGATATTTGTGCAAAAGGAAAGTGTAAATGTAGTTATTTTCATGACATCAGCTTTGGGTCGCAATTAATCTATCATTATTTCCATCTCGCCAGCTGCTTTCAGTATTAACCAAACATTCACTGATATTGGATGATTGACTCACCCTTGGTAACAATGGCGCCCTGAGCAGGATTCGAACCTGCGACCTTCCCCTTAGGAGGGGGACGCTCTATCCAGCTGAGCTACCAGGGCAGCGTTTGAAAACAATAGCTTACAATTATGGCAAAAGCTAGGTGTAAAATTAGGTGTAAAATTCTATCCTATTGTTGCATTTATTTGATGCTAGATACGGGAGTCACTACAGGTACAGAGCAATCATAAATATCAACCATGTCCTGGCTTTTCCAGCCAGCTGCTTCCTGTTTTTCTGCTCTCGTACCTTGTGTGTCTGTTGTCCCCCTGCGCTTCAAGTCATGCAATCCAAAGCGTTGAGATTCTTCGATGATATCTTCTGAGATTGCCATTCGCATAAAGCGTGTGAATGCAGAATCCAGTGAAGATTTATTTAAGGGTCCGCCGGTTTGGTTTATAAATAAATGCCGATCTTCTGGCTTAACTGGGATAGGGCACCTCATTTTGTCCCATATCTGCTTACGTCTTTCAACCAGATAGTCTACAGCATCCCTGAGTTGGGTATTCCATGAAGTAATCTACCTATTGCACCCAATGTCACGGATCAGACGCAGGGGGTGCTCGCGGCTATCCGAATCTTCGCGATGATAATTGGTTATTTGGAGGTAAACCTGAAGACATCAAGAAATCTATTTCAGAAGGACGTATCGGTAGCATGCCGAGCCTTCGCTTCCATTCTACTTCGGCCAATCCATAAGAGAATTCAAAAACCTTTTTAATTGCATATACTGACTTAATCTATGGACTCATTATTGTGGGCAGATCAGGTTTATAAACGTTGGTTCCGATCACTGTTGGTGGTTGTAGCCTCAATTGTTTGTTGTACAGGTTTTGAAGAGCCGTTTGGCGTTAGTCTTGAGCGGAGCTTTGAGCTTATTGCGCTGCAAAATGAATATGGTTCCAAGCGCTGGATGCCAGTACGAAAATGGGTAAAGCCGGTGGCGATTTTCATGGATAGTCGGGCAGGGTTAAAGGAAGTGCAATTACAGTTAACCCAAGAGCATATTGCCAATCTAAGCAGAATAACTGGTCATAAAATCTATTTAGTGCATCAGAAAAAAAATGCCAATCTTATCCTGGTGTTTGAACGAGAGTCATTGTTACAGCCACTGGTAAAAGAGTTATTGCCAGACCAGACTTTTACAGACGAATTTCTGAATAACATTGTTTGTTTTGGCAATTTTAATGTGAATAGAGATCATGAAATTTATAAGGCAGTGGTTATTATTCCCACAGATAGGGCCAGAGCTTTTGGAAAATTACCCGCCTGCATCGTGGAAGAATTAACTCAAGTAATGGGGTTGGTGAATGATTCAGTGGAGGTGTATCCCTCGATTTTTAATGACAAAAGTATTGATGATGAACTTTCCCAACATGATATTCGATTGTTGCAAATACTCTATCACCAAAATATTAAAGCAGGGATGCAGCGTGCAGAAGTGATGCCAATAGTAAGAGAATTGATCACTAAACAGGCATATTAGATAAGCCCAAGGCTTGTTGGGGCGGGATTATAGAATCATTGAGTTTGAATGAGTGAAACTTCTGGCCTAAAGCTGCTTATCGTTGCGCCTACCTGGATGTCCGTTTTCAGATTAAATCACCGTATTAAGCAGACATTCATTCCCATATAGCCTAATGAGTTATTCGTCAGTAACACATCCATCCGAAGCAGACTTAACATTTTTGATGTATTTATAAAGTGTGCCTCGTGATGCTTTGTAAGGTGGCATTTCCCAGGATTCTTTTCTTCGTGCTAATTCTTCATCCGATAAGTCGACACTAATCACATTCGTCGTACCGTTTACGGTAATGATATCACCTGTTTTGATGAGTGCGATGGGTCCTCCCTCCTGTGCTTCTGGTACCACGTGACCAATGATGAAACCATGCGAACCGCCGGAAAAACGGCCATCTGTAATCATTGCGACATCAGAACCCAAACCTGCTCCCATGATGGCGGACGTAGGTGTGAGCATTTCTGGCATGCCAGGGCCGCCTTTAGGCCCTTCATAACGAATCACAACAACATCACCTTTAGCAATCTCTTTGTCTTCTAATGCTTTTAGCATGTCTTCCTCAGAATCATAAACCTTTGCCGATCCTGTGAACACTTCACCTTCTTTACCGGTGATCTTTGCTACGGCGCCACCAGGGGCAAGATTGCCTTTGAGGATTCTCAAATGGCCGGTTTCTTTTATAGGCTTATCCAATCCATGAATCACTTCTTGTCCCTCACTCAAGCCAGGAACATCGGCCAGGTTCTCAGCAACAGTTTTACCGGTGACGGTAAGGCAGTCGCCATTGATCATGTCGTTTTCTAACAGAAATTTCATGACAGCGGGGATACCACCGACAAGATGTAGGTCTTCCATGACATATTGACCACTGGGTTTTAGATCAGCGAGGAAAGGTGTACGGTCACTAACTGCCTGGAAGTCATCAATAGATAATTTGACGTCGACGGACCGTGCCATAGCAATCAGATGCAACACGGCGTTGGTAGAGCCGCCTAGTACCATGACCAAGACCAGAGCATTTTCAAACGCCTCACGTGTCATGATGTCACGTGGCTTAATATCTTTTTCCAATAATTTTTTAATCGCTTGACCAACGTTCAAACATTCTTCTATCTTGCCTGGATCAACGGCAGGGGTAGAAGAACTATAAGGCAATGACATGCCCAAGGCTTCGATTGCAGATGCCATGGTATTCGCGGTATACATACCGCCGCAGGCTCCCGCTCCCGGACAGGATTTGCTGACAATATCCTGACGCGTCTCTTCATCAATGCGACCGACAATAAATTCTCCATAACTCTGGAATGCGGAGATGATGTCGAGTTTTTGTTCACCGCGATGTCCCGGTTTGATCGTGCCGCCGTAGACCATTAAAGCCGGGCGGTTCAAACGACCCATGGCGATAATGCAGCCGGGCATATTTTTATCACAGCCTGGGATAGACACATTGGCGTCATACCATTGGGCAGCCATGACGGTTTCGATAGAATCAGCAATCAAGTCGCGTGATTGTAGTGAATAACTCATGCCATCTGTGCCCATGGAAATACCATCACTGACACCGATGGTGTTAAATCGCATGCCGACCATGCCTGCCTTGATGACGCCTTCCTTAATTTTCTCAGCCAGAGACAACAAGTGCATATTGCAGGTATTTCCCTCATACCAGATACTGGAGATACCGATTTGCGGTTTATCCATATCTTCGCGCGTCATTCCTGTGCCATAAAGCATAGCTTGTGAAGCACCCTGTGATTTGGGTTGGGTAATACGTGAGCTGTAGCGATTTAAAGACTTTGTCATGTTATTTCCAGAAGTTAAATTGGCAAATTAGTCAGACTGTAAAAAGGTGCGATAGAATACAGCACATTGTATACCCAGACCACCTGAAACCTGTATTTCCAGGTAGTCTGGGTATGAAACCTGTCATTGTCCGGCAAAAGCAAAACTTGTGTAATAAAAGAGTGTAATGAATGACTAAACGAATTCCCGAGATGCTTGAGAGTTTCTCACAACTAGTGGCTTCCCCATCGGTGAGTAGCACCGATCCGCAATGGAATCAAAGCAATCGTGGCGTTGTTGAGCTGCTGGCGGGTTGGTTGGAAGGAATTGGTTTCAATGTGGAGGTAATCCCTGTCCCTGAGGAAACTAATCCGGGCGCAGGGGAAGAAAAGTTTAATCTGATTGCTTGTATGGGAGAAGGAGAGGGCGGCCTGGTGTTGTCCGGGCATACCGATACCGTACCATTCAGCGCAGAGTCCTGGCATCAAGATCCTTTCAAGTTGACTGAAAAAGAGGGTCGCTTACACGGACTTGGGATCTGTGACATGAAGAGTTTTTTTCCGATTGTCATGGAAGTCGCGCAACAATTGAACGTGCGTGATTTGAAGCAACCACTTTATGTTTTGGCGACAGCAGATGAAGAAAGTACTATGTCTGGTGCAAGGGCACTTGCGGGTTATGGCAAATCATTAGGACGGTATGCACTCATCGGAGAACCTACCGGTTTAATGCCTGTATATATGCATAAAGGTATTCTCATGGAGTCTATTAAGATCAAGGGTCAGGCTGGGCACTCCAGTGATCCTGCACTGGGGAACAGTGCGCTTGAGGGGATGTACAGTGTCATGAGCGCAGTTCTGGCATGGCGGAAAGAACTACAAAAACAGTTTCGGGATAATCGTTTTAATGTACCGGAACCAACGATAAATCTTGGCACCATCCACGGGGGAGATAATCCCAACAGGATTTGTGCTGAATGTGAATTAACCCTTGATTTACGTTTAATACCAGATATGGAACTGGAAGCCATTCGCGCAGGTCTCAGGTCATTGGTTTCTGAGACCATTGCGGGTTCTGGATTGAGTGTTGAATGCAATTCCATTTTTGATGGTGTTCCAGGCTTTGAAACGGATAAAAATTCAGAAGTGATTCAAATCGCAGAAAAACTTTGCGGACGAGAATCGGGAACAGTAGCATTTGGCACAGAAGGCCCGTATCTGAATGCCATGGGTATGGATACCGTAGTGCTTGGACCTGGTGATATTGATCAAGCGCATCAAGCCAATGAATATCTATCTTTAAACAGGATTCCGCCAATGGTGGATATTTTAACAAAAATGATAGATCACTTTTGTGTAAGACTCGTTTGAATATTTTTTAATCGAGTTATAAATAGATGGTAATTAACTATGTCGGATAGTATTCCTGAATTTGTTAAATGGTTTCGCACTGCTGCGCCTTACATTCACGCGCATCGCGGCAAGACAGTCGTTTTGCAATTCGATGGCGATTTGATTGATAGCGAAGAATTCGCTCATCTTGTGTCCGATATCGCCCTTCTTAATAGTCTGGGAATTCGCCTGGTCGTTGTTTTTGGTGCGCGACCACAAATAGAAAAACTACAACAACAAAGGAATGTTGAATCTAAAATAGTAAATGGGCTGCGGTTAACTGATGCTGCCTCCATTACATGCGTGAAAGAAGCCGTTGGTGCTGTCAGGATACAGATTGAAGCTTTACTTTCTATGGGTTTGCCGAACTCACCAATGGAAGATGCGCAGGTGAAGGTCACCTCTGGAAATTTTATTACTGCGAAGCCTATTGGAATCATTGACGGTATCGATCTGGTGTTTACTGGAGAAGTACGTCGTGTTGATACCGAGACAATGACGAGTAAACTCGATAATAACGAAATTATTATAGTATCACCGATTGGTTATTCTCCGACTGGAGAAGTATTTAATTTACGTGCTACGGAAGTTGCAATGAAAATTGCGATCAGCCTGGACGCGGATAAACTACTTTATTTTGTGCTGCGGATGGAGTTAAAAGATGAAAAGGGAGAAGACATTCATCAACTCACTCAACAGGAAGCGGAAACCATGCTTGATAACTCAAACGTGGATGAATCCATTCATTTGCAATTATCTTGTGGTGTACGTGCTTGTAACGAAGGTGTTAAACGCGTGCATTTTCTGCAACAGAATCAAGAAGGGAGTTTATTACTGGAATTATTCAGCCGCGATGGTGTTGGCACATTATTAAGTGCTGCATCATTTGATCAAATACGCTCAGCAACCATAGATGATATCGGTGGTATTCTGGAATTAATTCAACCACTGGAACAAGAAGGTATATTAGTCCGTCGGTCACGAGAAAAAATAGAAGCCGATATTAATGATTATACTGTCCTGATGCGTGATGGCACGGTCATCGCATGTGGCGCACTTCATGTAGAACAAGACAGTAAATATGCAGAGTTGGCCTGTCTTGCTGTTGATAAAAATTATCAGAAGTCAGGAAAAGGTGAGGAGCTTTTCTTGAAAATAGAGGAGCAAGCCATTAAAAAAGGTGTCGAAAAACTTTTTATATTAACCACCCAGGCATCACATTGGTTTTTGGAACGTGGTTTTATCGAAGGTGATATCGATGATTTGCCTGTGTCAAAACAGGAATTCTACAATTACCAACGTAATTCTAAAGTGTTGATCGAGTCACTGGTGTAGAAAATATTAATTTAAGTAGTAATCATATTTATAGCAGATACACGGTATTTTTCAATACGCCATAATGCCCATTCAGATTCATTATCAAGGAGTGATATTAAATGCTAGATCGTGCTAGTGATATTCTAAAATCGACCTTTGGTTTTTCTCAATTCCGTCTGTCCCAGAAAAAAATAATCGACGAAATATTACAGGGCAAGGATGCCCTGGTCTTGATGCCCACCGGGGGTGGCAAATCGTTATGCTATCAGATCCCGGCTTTGGTGCGTGAAGGCACTGGCATCGTAATTTCACCTTTGATTGCTTTAATGCATGATCAGGTGGGTGCGCTCAAACAAGCAGGCGTTAAAGCTGCTTTTTTGAACTCCACTCTAAATTTCAACGAAGCTCGAATAATAGAACAACAATTATTAGATAATCAGCTGGATATACTGTATGTCGCTCCAGAACGTTTGTTAACAGAGAAGATGTTGCAATTACTGGATCAATCTTGCATATCCATTTTTGCTATTGATGAGGCCCATTGCGTTTCCCAATGGGGACATGATTTCCGACCTGAATATCAACAATTAGAACTGTTACAGTCACGTTATCCATCTGTCCCGCGAATCGCATTGACGGCAACAGCTGATCAGCGCACTCGTGATGAAATTATTTCGCAACTACAGTTGCAAGAAGCCAGTGTATTCATTAACAGTTTTGATCGATTCAATATTCATTACACGATTGGTGATGGCAGTAATCCCAAGCAGCGGTTATGGAAATTCATGGAAGATAAACATGCCAATGATGCCGGGATTGTATATTGTTTGTCGCGTAAAAAAGTAGAAGCCATCGCGGATTGGTTGGGCGAACAGGGTAGAGTGGCATTACCTTACCATGCTGGGTTGTCCGCAGAAATACGGCAAATAAATCAACAACGTTTCCTGCGAGAAGAAGGCGTGATTATTGTTGCCACGATTGCTTTTGGTATGGGTATTGATAAACCAGATGTACGTTTTGTAGCACATCTTAATTTACCCAAAAGCATTGAAGCCTATTATCAGGAAACCGGCCGTGCCGGGCGGGATGGCCAACCAGCTAATGCATGGATGGCTTATGGCTTACAGGATGTGATCACGCTGCGACAGTTTAGTCATGATTCCAATGCGGGTGAAATTCACAAGCGTGTAGAACATCATAAACTGGAAGCTATGCTCGGTCTGTGTGAGTTAGTTACCTGCCGCCGTTATGCCCTGTTGGACTATTTTGATGAAGCATCTAACACATCCTGTGGTAATTGTGACAATTGCCTGAGTCCACCGCAAAAATGGGATGCGACGAAGTCCGCTCAAATGGCTTTGTCCTGTGTGTATCGCACTAAGCAACGTTTTGGAGTGAAATATATTGTCGATATTCTGTGTGGAAAATCGGATGAACGGATACAGCGTAATGGTCATGATCAGATTAGTACCTTTGGCATTGGCCAGGAGTATTCCACCGCGGAATGGCGGGTAATTATGCGTCAACTAATTGCAATGGGCTTTCTGGAGATTGATATGGAGCGCCATGGCGCTTTGCGTATGACAGAGAAGTGTCGGCCCTTGCTGCGTGGGGAACAGTCTTTGGAATTACGTAAGGTACAAAAAGAAGGAAAGACGATATCAAGCAAAAAGGGAAAGCAGGTAATACGACCACAGGATCTGTCTTTGTGGGAAGCATTACGCACGCTTAGATTATCGTTGGCGGAAGAAGCAGGTGTGCCACCCTATGTTATTTTTCATGATTCCACACTACAGGAAATGTTGAAAAAACGTCCTGTCTCTGGAAATGATATGAGCAGGATTTCTGGTGTTGGAGAACAGAAACTGTCGCGTTATGGTCGAAAATTTCTTAATGAAATCGCCAGGCATCCCTTACCTGAATTGCTTGATAATCATTTATCCGACACAGTAAAAGAAACACTGATCCTTTACCAACAGGGTAAAAACATTAAGCAAATAGTCAGTCAACGTGAACTGAAGATGCCAACTATTTATGCTCATCTATCTGAAGCCATTGAAATCGGATTGTTGGATGTTAAAGAGGTGCTCGATCTTGATGACCAGAAATATGATGAGATAGTTTTCACTATCGAATCATTTGAAGATGAAGAAAAGGGTCGATTAAAGGCTGTCTATGAAGCCCTCGAAGAAGCCTATGACTATGGCGTGCTGCGCTGTGTACAAGCTTCTATTTAGGTGAGCTAAACAGTCACGGGTGTGTGTTGAACATTACCGATTTAGAAGAATTAATAATATCGGCAGTATAGATTAAGCTGTATGTGCAGTTTCCTTTTTCAGGACTTCAATGGAGATATCTTCATTCTTGACGCTGACAAGTACGTCCCCGCCACTTACGAGTTTGCCAAAGAGTATTTCTTCGGCCAGTGGTTTCTTGATTTTTTCCTGAATCAATCGTGCCATGGGTCGTGCTCCCATATCTTTATTGTATCCATGTTGTCCTAACCATTTTCTGGCTGATTCATTGATATCGATGGAAACTTTTTTATCATCGAGTTGTGTTTCCAGTTCAACAATAAATTTATCAACCACGTTGTTGATGGTTTTTATATCCAGCGCATTAAATTGTATGATGGCATTCAGACGATTCCTGAATTCAGGACTGAAGGTTTTCTTAACCGCTTCCATGGCATCGCTACTATGATCCTGATGTGTAAAACCGACTGAAGCACGGCTGATACGTTCTGCACCAGCATTGGTTGTCATGACAAGAATAACATTTCTGAAATCAGTTTTACGTCCGTTGCTATCTGTAAGTGTGCCGTGATCCATGACTTGAAGTAGCAAATTAAATACATCTGGATGCGCTTTTTCAACTTCATCTAATAAAAGAACCGAGTGAGGATGCTTGTTTATTTCTTCAGTCAGTAAGCCACCTTGATCAAATCCAACATATCCAGGAGGCGCACCGATCAAACGTGAGACTGTATGTCTCTCCATATATTCGGACATATCAAAGCGAATCAACTCGATCCCCATGATCCCCGCAAGCTGCCTGGTGATTTCGGTTTTGCCAACTCCTGTCGGGCCCGCAAAAAGGAATGAACCGACAGGTTGTTGTATTTCACCTAAACCTGATCGAGCCATTTTAATGGCGCTACTTAATGTTGTAATTGCTTCATCCTGCCCGAATACAACCATTTTCAGATTTCGTTCAAGATTTTTCATTACATCTTTGTCCGAAGAAGAAATATTTTTCGCAGGGATTCTCGCAACCTTGGCCACTATATTTTCTATGTCTGTTACACCGATAGATTTTTTTCTGCGCGAAATAGGGAGTAGTTGTTGTGATGCTCCGGCTTCATCAATGATATCAATTGCTTTATCGGGCAGATGGCGGTCTGTAATGTAACGATCAGTGAGTTCCACAGCTGATCTTAATGACTGGTGTGTATATTTTATTTGATGATGCTCTTCAAACCGTGATTTTAAACCTTCAAGAATCTTGATGGTTTCATTAATTGTCGGCTCAGTGACATCAATTTTTTGAAAGCGCCTGGCTAACGCTCGGTCTTTTTCAAAAATACCTCGATATTCCTGATAAGTCGTCGAACCGATACATTTAATTTCTCCCGAAGCTAAAACAGGTTTGATGATATTTGATGCATCCATCACACCTCCGGAAGCGGCACCCGCGCCAATAATGCTATGGATCTCATCAATAAATAACACAGAGCCTTCAATATTTTTGAGTTGGGAGATGATGTTTTTAAGACGTTTCTCAAAATCACCACGATACTTAGTTCCTGCGAGTAACGCACCAAGGTCTAGAGAATAAATGATATTATTCTCGAGCACTTCCGGAACTTCTCCATCTACAATTTTTTTGGCCAGGCCTTCCGCAATGGCTGTCTTGCCAACGCCCGCCTCACCAACGTAGAGCGGATTGTTCTTTCTTCTGCGGCATAGGATCTGGATAGTTCGTTCAATTTCATGTTGTCGCCCAATGAGAGGATCAATTTTCCCTAGTTCTGCTTGTTGGTTCAGGTTGACCGCATATTTATCCAGCGGAGAAGAGCCTGGATCATCTCCGACAAGATCTTCATCTACTGATTCATTTTCATGTTCGTCTTCAGATATTTTCGCAATGCCGTGCGCGATGTAATTAACCACATCCAGACGGTTTATTTCCTGCTGGCCCAGAAAATAAGCCGCGTGTGATTCTCTTTCTCCAAAAATAGCGACCAACACGTTTGCACCTTTTACTTCTTTTCTACCAGATGATTGAACATGGAAAACGGCGCGTTGTAGTACTCGCTGGAAACCAAGTGTCGGTTGTGTGTCGTGCTCATCACCCTCGGTAAGCAGGGGAGAGTTTTCCTGGATAAACTTGCTTAATTCACCATGTAAAACATTCAGGTTAGCGCCACATGCTTTGAGTACCTGGGCGGCGGAGGTATTGTCGAGTAAGGCAAGTAAAAGGTGCTCGACAGTAACATATTCATGACGTCGGTCACGTGCCTCGTTAAAAACGCTATTCAGAGTGACTTCAAGATCTTTATCCAACATGAGGCTCTCTCCTTATTCTTTTTCCATAGTACAAAGAAGTGGGTGTTGATTTTCTCGTGAATAATTATTAACCTGAGCTACTTTTGTTTCAGCAATTTCTCGACTAAAAATTCCGCAAATCCCTTTGCCGCTGGTGTGTACATCTAACATGATACGCGTTGCAGCCTCGACATCCATGTTGAAAAAACTTGCAAGAATTTCTACCACAAAATCCATAGGGGTGTAGTCATCATTATTGAGGATGACTTTGTACAGCGAAGGAACCTTAAGCCTGGGCTTGGCTTCCTGTACGGCTAATTCTCCGTCGTAATGATGTTCAATCTTTTTTGTCATGATCTTCTACATTTTGCTTCTACAGATCTAATTATACTGCGCAAATTTGGGGATGCCACATTGATTAGACCTTTATTTTGAGAATACATGCATTGTCGGCGATAGGTTTTTGAATATTAAAAATAAATCAATGGGTTATGGCATTAAAACAGATTAATTCCGATGCTGAAATGACAATATATTTGCCATTTTCAGCGTGTTTCCCTAGCAGGAGTGGGGTATTTATGCGATGATCGCCGGCTGAAAAATTTAGGCTATTAGAATTTAATTATTGAAGGAGTGGGAGGATTAGATGTCGAGAGAAGAGCAGATTAAGCAGTTGGAGAAAGAGTGGGCTGAAAATTCACGATGGGCAAATGTTACGCGTGACTACAGTGCTGAAGATGTAGTTCGTCTACGTGGATCTGTGCATGAAGAATATACACTGGCAACACGTGGTGCTGAAAAGCTGTGGGATCTGGTCAATGATGAAGATGGTTATGTGAACTGCATGGGCGCGATTACTGCAGGTCAGGCAATGCAGCAGGTAAAAGGTGGTATCAAAGCTATCTATCTATCTGGCTGGCAAGTTGCTGCTGATGGTAATACATCAGAAACCATGTACCCGGATCAGTCACTTTATGCTTACAACTCAGTGCCTACAATGGTCAAGCGTATCAACAATACTTTCCGCCGTGCTGATGAAATTCAGTGGGCAAAAGGCAACAATGATATTGACTACTTTGTACCAATCGTTGCTGACGCTGAAGCTGGTTTTGGTGGCGTACTGAATGCATTTGAATTAATGAAAGGCATGATTGAAGCGGGTGCTGCAGGTGCTCACTTCGAAGATCAATTGGCCTCTGTCAAAAAATGCGGCCATATGGGCGGTAAGGTTCTTGTCCCAACTCAGGAAGCAGTCCAGAAACTGGTCTCTGCACGTCTGGCAGCAGACACCATGGGTGTTCCAACGATTGTCCTTGCACGTACAGATGCAAATGCAGCTAATCTGTTAACTTCAGATGTTGATGAACGGGATAAGCCATTCGTCACAGGTGAACGTACACCAGAAGGGTTCTATCAAACCAATGCAGGTATTGATCAGGCTATTTCACGTGGTATTGCCTATGCACCTTATGCAGATCTATTGTGGTGTGAAACAGCAGTTCCAGATTTGGATGAAGCCAAAAAATTTGCTGAAGCCGTTCGTAAAGAACATCCAGGTCAGCTATTGGCATATAATTGTTCACCTTCTTTTAACTGGAAGAAGAACCTTGATGATGCAACCATCGCAAAATTCCAGAAAGAATTGGCCGCAATGGGTTACAAGTATCAGTTCATTACTTTGGCCGGTATTCACAACATGTGGTACAACATGTTCAATTTGACCCGTGATTATATGGAGCGTGGCATGACCGCCTATGTTGAACAAGTTCAGGAACCTGAGTTTGCAGCAGCAGAACATGGTTATACATTTGCCAGTCATCAGCAGGAAGTGGGTGCTGGTTACTTTGATGATGTAACAACAGTGATTCAAGGTGGGGCATCATCTGTAACCGCATTAACGGGTTCCACTGAAGAAGCACAATTCGACTCTAAATAATATTTAGTCGTACTCGTTAGATCGATCCTGGAACTGCTTCGCAGCTCCGGGTTTTTTATGTACAGGATGTACGGTATGTCACGGGCGCATGGATGCGCAGGAGAGACCATGT
>CAZDFI010000012.1:3727-6701 GCA_964504725.1 uncultured Enterobacteriaceae bacterium | reverse complement strand
ATGTACAGGATGTACGGTATGTCACGGGCGCATGGATGCGCAGGAGAGACCATGTACAGGATGTACGGTATGTCACGGGCGCATGGATGCGCAGGAGAGACCATGTACAGGATGTACGGTATGTCACGGGCGCATGGATGCGCAGGAGAGACCATGTGCAGGATATACAGTATATCTGCGGGGGTATGGACATACAGAAGCGGTGGTATCTAAAATCCAAGTCCTGCAAATCAAGCAATATTCTAATTCTCCAACTTACTTGGGGGTCTTTTTGGACGGGCATAAGGAATGACTAATGAGACCTTGCCCGATTTATGCAGCGCTTTGATCTCACGCCAGTATTCAGCTGTTAATAGTTCCCCATGGACAACGAGGAATAGTGAGCGAAGCTCCTGATCCATGGCAAGGAATTTAATGAATTCTTCCGGGAAAATATCTTTTTTATCGACGTAGTACCAGGATTCTGAACGGAGTTCATCAAGATCATCTTTCGCCTCAGGTATATCTCTGAAATTGCATTCACTGACAAGACTGACTTCATCATAATCATAAAACAGCACGCGATTATGCCGGGTCACGCCAAAATTTTTCAATAGTAAATCGCCCGGGAAGATGTTGGTTTGTGCCAAATCCTTGAGGGCTTGTCCATAATCAAGAATGGCTATTTCCGCCTTGTCCCGACTTACCTCATTGATGTAGAGGTTCAGTGGACGTACACGACGCTCTATATAGACATGCTTGATGAGCAGATAATTGTTTACGATCTTGATTGTCTCCGACGCTTCTCGTAACAAGTCATTAAGGAGTTTTTTGGAAAAACGGTTAATCGGAAATTCAAGGTTCAAAAATTCCTGGGTATCAATCAAGCGTCCAGCCCGGTCATGCTTGGACACCAGTTTATATTTACCAATGACGTCCTGGCGGGAAATAGTTTTTGGATAACCAAACTTATCTCTTATGACTTTAAATACCAGATCATAAGATGGCAGGGTGAAAACGATCATGACCAGACCTTCGTCTCCTTCCGAATGCTCGAACTTGTCTGTCGTTGAACTCAGATGCTCAGTAAAAACCCTGTGTCGTTCAGTTTTGCCCTGTCTTAGCCTGCCAAGTACGGTATACAATTCATCGATTGGTTTATTGGGCAGAATCGAGTGAATAAAATAGACTGCTCCAATGACTGAGTTCGGGTCTGCAAAATAGTAGGAGCGGGAATAACTAAAGACTATACTGACCTCTTCATCAGTCATTAGAACCGCGTCGATAGTGATACCCTGATCCGTATTTTTGAATGCAATGACAATGGGGGAAATATCGTTGCGCATGACAATTCTTCCCACCAGATATGCGCGGGCCGACTGGTAAAAAAATGAATCGATAAACTCAAATCTCAGGTATTCGTAGTGTCTGCTAAATTTTGCCTCTACGAATTGCTTAATGTCATTTGAGATGGTTTCTGAATAGGGAACCCTGAATGAAAAATCGTTGAGTATCTCATCAAAGATTTTTTCGCATGAACCCCAGAAGGGATACCGGCGCAGGTTAAGGGATTTTAGTAAATCAATATCTTCATCACGGTTGGCGGATAGAAATTCAAGCTGGCTATCGACACCGACCGTGTCAAAGATTCGACGCGTAACGGAATTGAAAAATGTTTTGATAAATCCGGCATCGGGGACTTTTTCCAGACGTTTGCCAAAATAGCTACGGATCTCATTCCATAGCGCATGATCATTAACGCGTGGCCTCAACTTGCGCCTTAACGCGAGGGCGACGCGCCTGACAAATTTTTCGTAAAGGTCGACACGCTCAACAATATCTTGTTGATGTCCCGCCCAATCACGCTTCTCGAAGCGGGTTCGGGCGCGACGGGTCAAACGGTGGAAGGCGTTATTATATGCGACAAAGCCGTCATAGATGATCTGTGAGGATTCTGTAATCAGGGTTTTGTGTGATTTGTTGGTCATGATGACCTCGACTACATATTCGCTATCAAGGCGTCCGCAAATTTACTACATTTGACCTCTATAGCGTTGTCCATGAGTCGTGCAAAATCGTAGGTGACCGTTTTATCGGCGATAGTTCTATTCATGGCGTTAATAATAAGATCGGCGGCCTCGGTCCAACCAAGGTAGCGCAACATCATTTCGCCAGATAGCAAGAGAGAGCCTGGGTTTACCTTATCCAGATTTGCATATTTAGGCGCTGTACCATGGGTTGCCTCGAATATGGCGTGTCCGGTTTTATAATTGATATTCCCGCCTGGAGCTATACCGATACCACCGACCTGTGCAGCCAGTGCGTCAGAGAGATAGTCGCCGTTCAGATTCATGGTAGCGATTACATCAAAATCAGTTGGTCGCGTCAGTACCTGTTGAAGGGTAATATCTGCAATGGCATCTTTAATCAGAATTTTTCCGGAGGCCAATGCCGCTTTCTGTTCCTTATCGGCAGCATCGTTGCCTTTTCCTGCCTTGGTACGTTCCCACTGATCCCAACTGTAGGTTTGCTCAGGGAATTCGGTCTCGGCCAGTTCGTAGCCCCAGTTTCTAAATGCACCTTCGGTGAATTTCATAATGTTACCTTTATGCACGAAGGTAACGCTCTTTCTCTTGTTGGCGATGGCATACTCAATCGCGGCCCTGACCAGGCGCTGTGTTCCTTCAGCAGAAACTGCCTTGATACCAATTCCAGATGATTCAGGAAAACGAATTTTTTGATATTGGTTTGGAAATGCCTCTTTAAATAATTCCAGGAAGCGGTTATTTTCATCAGAACCATTTTCAAACTCGATCCCGGCATAGATATCTTCTGTGTTTTCTCTGAATATCACCATATCAACCAACTCAGGTTTCTTGATGGGGGAGGGGACACCTTCAAACCACCGCACCGGGCGCAGGCATACGTACAGGTCAAGTATCTGGCGCAGGGAGACGTTGAGTGAACGGATGCCACCGCCAATTGGGGTGGTCAG
>CAZDFI010000012.1:0-3717 GCA_964504725.1 uncultured Enterobacteriaceae bacterium | reverse complement strand
TGGCGACAAGATATTCTCGACAGGTATCCAGCGTTTCATCTGGCAACCAGCTACCAAATAACTGATTAGCTTTTTCGCCAGCATACACTTCCGCCCAGTGGATTTTCCGTTTTCCCTCGGAAGATTTTTCGACGGCCGCATCCAGTACCCTGACGGAGGCTGCCCAGACATCCGGACCAATACCATCACCTTCAATGTAAGGAATAATAGGGTTATCAGGCACATTCAGCTTGCCATTACTGTTTGTTATCTTGCTTCCAGCAGTGGGTATCTCTATTTTGACGGTCACATCTGACTCCTCATTAAAAAATAGTTCTTACGGCATTAGTGTTCCATATTCACTGGGCGATGTCATCCATGCCTGTCTTGATATAAGCCATAAAAAAGGGCGGTAAGTACCGCCCTTTCTACGTTACTGATTTCTTATTTCTTATGCTACCTTTACCGGGATTTCAGCAAGCTTATCTGCTGCCTTCGAAGCCGCCTCCTGATAATTATCAACCTGATCGAAATTGAGGTAACGATAAATATCATCTGCCATGGGGTCGATTTTATCGGCAAACTTCATGTATTCCTCGTAGGTTGGAATTTTGCCGAGGATTGAAACCACAGCAGCAATCTCTGCTGAAGATAAATAAACATTGGCGCCATCGCCCAGACGATTCGGAAAGTTACGCGTTGAAGTTGAGACTACTGTAGATTTTGCCTCGACACGCGCCTGATTACCCATGCATAAGGAACAACCAGGCATCTCGGTTCTGGCACCTGCCGCGTCATAGATGTCGTAATAACCTTCATCCTTTAGCTGTTTTTCATCCATCTTGGTCGGGGGAGCCACCCATAACCGGGTGGGTATTTTTTCTCCGTACTGCTCAAGTAATTTACCTGCGGCACGGAAGTGACCGATGTTGGTCATGCAGGAGCCAAGAAAGACCTCATCAATTTTAGTACCGGCAACTTCAGACAGTGTCTTCACATCATCCGGATCATTGGGGCACGCAAGAATAGGTTCTTTGATTTCTGAAATATCGATTTCGATAATTTCAGCATATTCAGCATCTTCATCCGCTTCCATCAATTGTGGGTTTTTGATCCATTCTTCCATGGCCTGTGCACGGCGTTCAATTGTACGAGGGTCACCATAATCATTGCTGATCATCCAACGCAACATGGTGATATTGGAATTTAGATACTCAATAATGGGTGCTTTATCCAGTTTGATGGTGCACCCTGAGGCAGAACGCTCAGCGGAAGCATCAGACAGTTCGAATGCCTGTTCTATTTTTAGATCTGGCAGGCCTTCAATCTCTAGGATGCGCCCAGAGAAGGCATTAACTTTACCCTCTTTAGCAACGGTAAGCAGTCCTGCTTCTATGGCTTTTAATGGAATTGCGTTGACCAGATCACGCAATGTAATACCGGGCTGCAAATCGCCTTTGAAGCGTACCAGAATAGATTCAGGCATATCCAGTGGCATGACGCCTGTAGCAGCGGCAAACGCCACCAGCCCTGAACCCGCCGGGAATGAAATACCGATAGGGAAGCGCGTATGCGAATCACCCCCGGTTCCCACTGTATCTGGTAATAACATACGATTTAGCCATGAGTGTATAATTCCATCACCCGGGCGTAATGAAACGCCACCACGCGTCATCATAAAATCAGGCAAAGTATGATGAGTAATTTCGTCAATTGGTTTTGGATAGGCCGCCGTATGACAGAATGACTGCAATGTCAGATCAGCAGAGAAACCAAGACATGCAAGGTCTTTGAGTTCATCTCGTGTCATTGGTCCGGTGGTGTCCTGCGAACCAACCGTCGTCATTTTGGGTTCACAATAAGTGCCAGGGCGAATACCTGCCACACCACAGGCTTTTCCAACCATTTTCTGGGCAAGAGTAAAGCCTTTGCCTGTATCTTCAGCCGGGACAGGTTTACGAAATAAGTCAGTTTCGCCCATTGATAGCGCTTCTCGTGCACGCGACGTTAGACCTCGTCCGATGATCAGTGGAATACGACCTCCTGCCTGGGCTTCATCCAGTAAAATATCCGTTTTTAGTGAAAACTCACAGAGTGTTTCACCTGATTCATTATTTTTAATGACGCCATCATAAGGATAGATATCAATGACATCACCCATGTTCATTTTTGTGACATCACACTCTATGGGTAGTGCACCTGAATCTTCCATGGTATTGAAAAAGATTGGAGCAATCTTACTGCCGAGACAATAGCCCCCATCACGCTTGTTTGGAATAAAGGGAATGTCATCTCCCATATGCCACAAGACAGAGTTGGTCGCCGATTTGCGTGAAGAGCCGGTACCAACAACATCTCCGACGTAGGCAAGCGGATGACCTTTTTCCTTGAGTGCCTCAATTTGCTTAATAGGTCCAATTTCCCCCGCGTCATCTGGCTCGATACCTTCACGCTCCATCTTCAGCATGGCCTGTGCATGTAATGGGATGTCAGGACGTGACCAGGCATCAGGTGCAGGTGAGAGATCATCAGTATTGGTTTCACCAACAACCTTGAATACTGTCACGGTGATCTTTTCAGCCAATTCAGGTTTACTGGTAAACCATTCCCCTTGAGCCCAGGATTCTATAATTTGTTTGGCATATTGATTTCCCGCGTCCATTTTTTCCTCAACATCATGAAATGCATCAAACATTAGCAAGGTATGTGACAGCCCCTTGACTGCGGTAGGTGCTAAATCATTGTTATCCAGGGCATCAATCATCGGGGCAATGTTGTAACCACCCAGCATGGTACCCAACAATTCAATCGCTTTTACGCTGTTAATCAGTGGAGATTCTGTCTCACCTTTACTAATTGCTGCGAGAAATCCAGCTTTGACGTAGGCGGCCTGATCGACGCCGGCCGGGATGCGATTGGTGATCAGGTCCAGGATAAAATCTTCTTCTCCAACCGGTGGATTTTTCAACAATTCGACTAAGGCGGCTGTTTGTTCCTCATTAAGAGGCTGTGGTACTACGCCTTGTGCAGCTCTTTCCTCTGCGTGTTTACGATATGCTTCTAGCACTATTTCAATCTCCTGCCTTTATTGATTATTCTTGATTCTTGGGTACATATATGGGGCAATAGGCTCGGAAGCCTCAATTTTGGTGTTCACATCCCATGTATTTGTATGACCATGCCTTAAAAATGCAGGTCGGGGATTATACAAGAAATGCTTACATTCCGCCGCAAATTATACAGCTTTTAGAGCTTAGGCGATAATTAGACAAATATGATGAAAATTATCGACAATAAGCATCATTTAGTAGCATTTAATAGCATTTAATAGCATTTAATGTAATTTAACAACATTCAACTGGTGCGAGTTATAATCCCGCCACCCAGGCAGATATCTTCATGGTAAAAGACGACAAATTGGCCGGGTGTGACTGCACGCTGAGGATCCTTGAAAGAGACCAAACAGCTATCATTTTCAATATGTTCTATCGTACAAACCTGATCAGCCTGTCGGTAACGCGTCTTGGCAACGCAGCTGAAGGGTGTTTCAGGGGGATGCCCACTGATCCAGTTAATATCTGTGGCAGTTAATTTCTGACTGTATAACAGAGGGTGATCATGCCCCTGTACAGCGAATAAAATACTATTTTCAATGTCTTTACTATAAACATACCACGGTGAGTCACTCGTGCCCTGGACGCCGCCAACACCGAGTCCCTGTCGCTGTCCCAGTGTGTA
>CAZDFI010000011.1:35200-36738 GCA_964504725.1 uncultured Enterobacteriaceae bacterium | reverse complement strand
TTTTGGCCTACCCAATGCATAAATAAATTTTTCGCATTGAGGAAGGCTAAAATGACTAAGCAACCCTTTAAAGCTGGCACGTTCATCCGCGATCTGCGCGTTGAGTTACGTCCAATTTCTAAGCTCAAACACTATACAAACAACGCTCGTACGCATTCAAAAAAACAGATCCGCCAAATCGCTGAAAGTATTAAGACTTTTGGGTTTGTAAACCCAGTGCTGGTCGTAGAAGACGACAACATTATCGCTGGCCATGGTCGTGTCGAGGCAGCCAAGCTACTCAAGCTAGACGAAGTCCCAACGATACACCTTGAACATCTATCTGAATCCGAACGACGGGCTTATATCCTGACTGACAATCGGCTGGCTGAACTAGCTGGTTGGGATGAGGATATCCTCGCCATTGAGTTACAACACTTGTTGGACTTCGACCTAGAATTCGATATCAGCGTCACTGGATTTGAAACACCAGAGATTGACATGTTAATCCTGGGTCATAAATCCGAACATGATGAATATGATGAACTACCAGACGTTGATGAGGACATGCCGGTCATTTCAATGTCGGGTGATATTTGGCTCTTAGGAAAACATCGCATCATCTGTGGTGACTGCCAAGACCCAAACATTATTGACGCGTTAATGGATGGCGAACATGCACAATTGGCTTTAAACGACCACCCATACAACATTCCTATTGAGGGGCATGTCGGTGGTTTAGGCAAATATCATCATAAAAACTTCGCATGGCGTCAGGAGAAATGATACCAAAAGAATTCATTACCTTTCTAAAGACAAGCTTATCTCAACTCACTCGTGTCAGTAAGGATGGCGCCTTGCATTACATCATTATGGATTGGCGACATATTAATGAACTTCAAGCTGCCACTAAGAAACTATATGACTCGATGATTAACCTGTGTGTGTGGGCTAAGTCCAATGCCGGAATGGGCTCATTTTATAGGTCGCAACACGAATTGATTTTTGTTTATCGGGTGGGAAAGGGTTCACATATTAATAATATTGAGCTGGGGAAGCATGGCCGTTACAGAACAAATGTCTGGAATTATCCAGGGCTAAATGCCTTTGGTGAAGGACGCAATGAAGCACTTGCCATGCACCCCACGGTAAAACCTGTTGCCATGCTTGCTGATGCCATCCTGGATACAACTAAACGTCATGACATCGTGCTGGATGGCTTTTTAGGCTCGGGGACGACATTACTCGCTGCAGAGCGAACAGGCCGAGTCTGTCACGGTGTGGAAATCGAACCGATGTATATCGACCTCACCATTCGACGTTGGCAGACCGTAACAGGTAGATCAGCCATCCACACACAATCAAAACAACCTTTTAATGAACTGGAAACCAGTCAAGTCCAGTCAGCTACTAAGGAGGTGTGACTACAGCCATGGTAAAGCGAATAAAATTAAAACGCCGTGATTATGACGCCGGTTATTGCAAACCACCCAAACACACGCAGTTCAAACCAGGACAATCAGGTAACCCCAAGGGTCGCCCGAAAAACACCAAAAATC
>CAZDFI010000011.1:25010-35190 GCA_964504725.1 uncultured Enterobacteriaceae bacterium | reverse complement strand
CAAATTACAGAGGGAGGTCAGATCAGAAAGATTTCAAAACAACGTGCCCTCATGAAGCGCCTCATGGAAAAGGGACTGAAAGGCGACATGCGGGCAATCGAACTGATTTTTAAATACGTCGCGACACATTTACTAGACGAGGAAATACAGAATGAAGTGCAAGATCTTGTAGCTGAAGATAAGGAAATACTGGATCGCTTCATTGAAGAATATTTAAACGACAAAAAAATTAGACGGGTAAAAATTAGGAGAAAAAAGAAGAAAAAGAGGAAGAAAAGAAAATGAAACGTTCAGATAATCAAGAAGCCTTAGACGTGGCATTTCGAAATAAACTTACGGCTTTCATTGCCAAGACCTTTCAGGTGGTCTCTCCGGCCAGCCCATACATGCACAACTGGCACATTGATGTCATCGCCGATCGTTTAACCCAATGCTACACGGGTGATATCAAACGGCTTATCATTAATCTGCCTCCCAGGAATCTAAAATCCATCTGTGCTTCCGTTGCCTATCCTGCCTGGGTATTAGGACAAGATCCCACACGCCAGATCATCTGTGTGAGTTACGCTTCAGAACTGTCCATCGACCTCGCCCGGGATTGCAAATCTGTCATGGAAAGTGATTGGTATCGGCGAGTGTTTTCCGGGACAAAGTTAAAACGTAGTAAGGATCATGATCTGGAAACAACCAAGAAGGGGATGCGCTATGCGACATCTGTGCATGGCACTCTTACTGGAATGGGGGGTGACATTATCATTATCGACGATCCTATGAAACCGGAAGAGAGTCAATCAGAGACCATGCGCAAAAAAGTTAAGGACTGGTATGATGGAACCCTTTACTCTCGTCTCAATGACAAGGCTAATAACGTGATTATTCTGATCATGCAACGCCTGCATGTCGATGATCTGGTTGCCCACGTGTTACAGAAAGATGATTGGGAGCTATTAAACCTACCTGCAATTGCGGAGATTAACCAAACGATTTCACTGTCGAATGGCCGTGTCATTCACCGACAAGTGGGCGAACTCTTGCATCCAGAGCGTGAATCACTTGAGACTCTGAATAAGATTAAACATACCATGGGGGAATTCACTTTCTCCACCCAGTACCAGCAACAACCGATTCCACCCGAAGGTAATCTCATCAAATGGTCCTGGTTTCAGTTTTATGAGAATGTATTCAAACTGGATCGAGCTGATCATGTGGTGCAATCCTGGGATACAGCATCCAAAGCTACCGAACTTGCTAACTATAGTGTCTGTATGACCTGGCTCGCTCGACAAGATAAATATTATCTCCTGGATATTTTTCGGGAAAAATTGGACTTCCCTGCCTTGCACAAGGTGGTTATTCAACTTGCACAACGTTACCCAGTCAAACACCTTTTAATTGAAGATGCGGCATCTGGCACAGCCTTGATTCAGTCTTTACGACATCAAAGACCATATAATGTGCCTTACCCCGATGCTATTACTCCGAGAGAAGACAAAGTCGTACGGATGGCTGCGCAAAGTATCAAAATTGAACAGGGCCGAGTATATCTACCCCAGGACGCAGATTTTATAGAGCCCTTCTATAGAGAAGTCCTTCCATTTCCTAATGGAGCACATGACGATCAAATTGATTCTATGTCACAATTTCTCAGTTGGATCGACGATCGTCGGCGAAAACGGGTAGTCGTCACTAAACTACATGGATTTTGATGAATGAGAACTAAATCAGTCAGTAAATTCTACAGAATATGGCGCATTAGACTGGCTTTCCAGGTGACAGTATGGACCAATGGAGTCCATGGAAAGTGAAGAAATAATTCAGCAATTATCAATCAATGACATCAAAGTCAGCACGCCATCTGAGCTACGTGAGGCCTTTGAGTCTATATTTAATGTTCCACTGCAACAACGCGTCAGCCTTGATTTTATCAAAGGCAATCTAGCCTGGCACATCCAGGCCAAACAACAAAAGCAAAATCCCAAAGCCTTACGAGAAAAACTTTTCAAGAAGGCTCACTGCGCTACGAAAAAACATAAAATTTCTTACCAACCCGGGACTCGCCTCATACGTGAATGGCAAGGACAAACCCATGAAGTGACCATTATGGACAAGGGCTATCACTGGCAAGGTAGGCAATACAGAAGCCTGACTGCCATTGCCCATGAAATCACTGGTACCAAGTGGTCTGGCCCCCGCTTCTTTGGATTAAACGATAAAAAACAAAAACCCAAATGAATAAACAATCTCCCTCCAGAAAACGTTGCGCCATCTATACCAGAAAATCATCAGAAGAAGGACTTGAGCAATCATTTAATTCACTGGATGCACAGCGAGAGGCATGTGAGTCTTTTATTAAAAGCCAACAACACGAAGGATGGTCTCCCCTGCCCACCCAATACAATGATGGTGGGTTTTCAGGTGGGAATACAGAGCGCCCTGCCCTGCAATCATTAATCGATGATATTAAGTCAGATAAGATTGATGTGGTGGTGGTCTATAAAGTTGACCGCCTCAGTCGTTCCTTAGCCGATTTTGTGAAGATTATTGATTTATTCGATCAATATGATGTGTCCTTCGTGTCTGTCACTCAACAGTTTAATACCTCAAGCTCTATGGGCAGACTCACGCTAAATGTCCTCCTGTCTTTCGCACAGTTCGAACGAGAAGTCACCAGTGAACGTATCAGGGATAAGATTGCCGCCTCAAAACAAAAAGGCATGTGGATGGGCGGTGTTGTTCCATTGGGCTATGACGTCATTGATAAGAAATTAATTGTTAATAATACTGAGGCTAGAACGGTCCAGCATATTTATAAACGTTATCTAGATCTCGGTACAGTCAGAAAACTAAAAGAAGAGCTGGATGCTGAAGGTTATATCAGTAAACGACGTGACAAAAACCAATGCCGAGGTGGCGGGAAACCATTTGGCCGCGGGACACTTTATGCCTTACTTAAAAACCCTCTTTACATTGGACAGGTAGCACATCAGGGGAAGCACTATGAAGGTCAACATGCCGCCATTCTTGAAAAATCATTATGGGAGACCGCACAAGATTTACTAAATGAAAACAGGCAGAACAATCAATCCAGAAATTCTGTAAAAGATCCAAGTTTATTTGCGGGTCTGATTTATGATGATAACGACAACCCGATGAGCCCAACCCATACCAAAAAGGATAACCGTCGATATCGATATTACGTCTCCCAAGCAGTCTTACAATATCGTGAAGCCAATGCAGGTAGTGTATTACGTATATCAGCCAGGATTATTGAGGGCTCGGTGATTGAAAAGCTGATGCAATATTTACAAACGCCAAGGGAATTACTCGAAGTATTTAACCATCATAATTTAAGTGCAAAAAAACAAAGCACCATAATCAAAAACGCAAAAAGTTTTGTAACTAACTGGGAAAACTTAACTTCCAGCAAGAAAATCGATCACCTGAAAATAATTATTCAAAAAATACAGGTGGGATGTGATGGTATCAATATCACCCTTTCCCGTACAGGGATGAATCAATGTTTATCAAATGAGAATCCTGACAATGAGATATCAAAAAATAATATCGATGGTGGATTTATCATCTCGATTCCTGCCAAACTAAAACGTTGTGGTCATGAAACTAAACTTATTATTAGTGACGAATATACAAACAATCCAAGCACGACCACAACACTCGCTCTGCAAAATTCACTAAAAAAAGCATTAGCCTGGAACCATGCATTAATGACTGGCCGAGTCTTAAATATGGAGTCGCTTGCAAAACAAGAAAATGTTACCCAACGTTATATCGCCCATCTGATCAAACTTGCCTTCCTCGCGCCCGATATTATGGAGGCAATAGTGAAAGGTGAGACCCCTAAACGGCTAACTTTAAGTCGCCTGAAGGAAGGGTTTTCATATGACTGGGATGATCAGCGCAAAGAACTTGGATTTGAGAATTTAGTATTAGATTAAGTTTGAATCAACTCACGTTATGTGTAGATATATAGAACTTTCCCATTTACGATGCTTGGTGGCTCATATCAATCACTGTGAGTACCTTGGAATTACTTGGCCACTTATTCGTAACATTCCTATTTATGGTCATTTATGGGAAAGAAAGTGACTCTGTGTGTTGTAAAAGAAGGCCGATAAATAATGAAGTAATAAGGGGACATTGCGAATGATATGAGGTTGATCAGAATAAATCGACTTTAGCGGACGTTTGACAGACTACTTTTCATACCCCAAATAAGGAATTTTTGTGCGCCCGCATTCCCTTTTTCTTATATCAAGTTAAAATGGGTAATAAATTATTGAAAGTGATTAATTTAGTGTTAATTCAATTATTGATATCTGGATCAAAGTGCCCATTCAATACATGTTGGACATCAATAAAGGAGTAATGAGATGGCTATTAATTCCACGGGAAAGTGTGATAGTTGTGCAAACAATGAGCCATCTGACATCTGTCAGGAAATCGGCCAGTCTGTGCATATTAATGGTGGAAGAGAGGGCGATACAGACCATGCATTTCTGCAATGTACCGCTTGTGGTTCCGTATGGTTACGCATTAGAGATAGTGGTGGCCTAGGGGGGCACGGAACCTTTTATCATTTACTTACTGGAAATTTCTATTGATGCAAAAACTGATATGTCTACCTATCGCCCAACAAGGCGCTCCACCCGACCGCAAAAGCAGCGGGTGAATTTGGTCGTTATACCGCAAAGGATATACAGGATGAGCCGAAGAATTGCTGATAGCTTAGAGGTATTAGACCTTATACAACGAATAGCGCAGCAGAATCCAAACAAATCAGCTAGTAATTGGAGAAATGAAGCAATTGCTCATGTTGCTTCTCGTGGCGTCGAAAAGAATACTGTTTTTGCCCATCTTGTTGGGAAAAATACAGCACATACATTAAGTGCTAACGAAATTGATCACCTTATCACTGCGTGGGTCACTGAAGGTTCAACAGACTTAAAAAATTGGATTCTCAAATCTTGCAGAAGACAAGATCAGAAACGAGTCTCTCAGTATTTTTTAAATGAGCAATCAACACCATTTGCAGTAGATATTAATGAGCCAGAAAAAACAGAAAAACACCTTGTAACAACTTATCGAGTGCTAAGAGATACTGCCTTGGCGCGCCGAATAAAAGCAGATAATGATTACAAATGTCAGATCTGTGGTGAGCAAATATTGCTCAGTAAAAACAGACCATATGCAGAAGCGCACCACATTAAGCCATTAGGTAGTCCTCATGACGGTCCAGATCATCCTGGCAACATTGTCTGTGTATGTCCAAATTGCCATGTAAAATTAGACTATGGCTCAATTGAAATAGATCAAAAGATATTTAAGAATGTACTTACAGAGTTTATTAAATACCATAATGAAGTTATTCGGAAAAGAACGGTATAACAAGTGGGTCAAGATCGACGCGCAAAAAACGCGCGCCTGTTAGCTTGTGCGTTATGTTTTTTAGGAGATGGAATTGATGGAAAACGAAGGACCATTCAAAACATGGCCAAATTTCGTAGGTTATAGTGAAGGCATTACAAGTATCTCTGAATATGATGACGCTTTGTCAAAGTTTCAGTACAGTGATGACTTTAAAGATGCAAGATTTAGGGGGGAGTCTAAATTTTACACTACTTATCTAAAACCGACCATAATGCGCAGCAACAGAACAGTTTATGAATCAAAACTAGATAAAAACATCACCAATCAAGAGATAAAGCAATTAAGGAAGGCGCAACTGAAAAGATTCTGGTACTTATTTTGGATTAAACCAAGTTCTAGTACTTGGCTATCCATGGCACAGCACTATGGGTGTGCCACAAGACTGTTGGACGTAACTCGTGATAAATACGTAGCATTATTCTTCGCATGTATAAATGAAAATAACAAAATTCCTTGGAACCCTAACTCCGATGGTTATGTGTTTATTTTTCCACACAAGTCATACCGGCCAATGTCATTGGTGAGAGCTGGGGTTGCAAAACGTGATATAGAGCAGGGTATACCAAATCATTGGTCAGAGTTTTTTGAGCCATGGAGAAATAGCCCCGTAAATAGTAATGTCGGCCACCTTTTTAAACCTACTCCTGAAAATAAAAAATATAATGATAGAATGAATGCACAAAGTGGTGAATTTATCTGGTGGAATCCAATTTATCATAATTTCCCAGCACAGGTATTCCCAATTAAGGTAAACAAGGACTCTAAAAAACAAATAATAGAACAACTGATTTCTCGTGGGTACACAGCCGATACTCTCTATCCTGATAAATATGGAAAAGAGCTACATCGACGAGTGCAAAAAAACATAACAAATCATTTGGCTAAAAACAGAAGTTGATGACCAGCTGGCAGAAGGTACGTTCACTCGTCGTACTCTTTGGGCGATGGGTAATGATATTTATCTTATCATCCATTCTATTCGGCCATATATGATAGCCATATTTTCTTGCTCTCTTTGTGATTGGAATTTTTATTTCCATATTTTTACCTAAAAATATTAATTACTTTCCGCACTACATACCAAGAACTGAGGAAGTACAGTCTTTTAGTAATCCCGATGACTCCCAATATGATACTAAACCTTCGATCGAAGTTGCCTGATCTGGCAGCAATGCAACACCAACTTCAAAGTTCTTTTCTAAGGCCGAGAAAGAGATATTTGCAGAACCCAAGTAACCAGTTTTCGTATCGATAATGATTATTTTTGAATGAAGTAGTATTGATAGGCCCTTGGCTCCGTGCAATATTCGTAATCGGGAACGGATAATCTTTCCTTGTTGTCCTTTAACAAGTTCTTTTAGGGCTTGTTTGTTCCAGTTTGATTCATCTTCTTTGTCTCCAATAACAATGCGAATCCATGCACCTCTGTCTGCTGCTATAAATATAGATTCTTTTATAAGCTTGATCCCTTGCGGTGTAATATAGGGAGCTATGATTACTATAGACTCACGAGCAGATGAGAGTAACTGTTTAATGAAGTAGTCTAGATCTTTAAATTTCCGATTAAGGCCTTTTGGTAGTGCTTGACGATGTGCCCAAGTACAGAAGACATAAGATTGATTTAACGACTTAGTCATAGTGTTACTGCATTATTTTTTAAGTTTAGTGTTATCTCTTTTACTTGGGGCGACCAGTAGCCAACAATATCTTTATCAAGTCCCTTAACGTATCCCCCAAACAAGAACGCCCTGCTCAAGCTCCGATTGAAGTAATTACAACCGAATTTAGTGTATAGACATGCTAAGCATGCGCCGCCAGTTTGACTACAAACGGGATCGAAAGAACAGATGTTGACAAAATCTCGTAGGGTACCAAGCCATTGTTCTAGGTTAGATCTGAACACTGCGTCAATTCCACCTAAAGTGAACTTTACATGAGAAGATGCATAAAGGAGTCCTGCAATATGACCTGGGAATAGATATTCAGCCAAGGAGTCCTGATCTATTCCTACGTATTGATGTGCAGTAGATTTTAGTGCATGAGAGATCGTATGCAGAAGTCCAAAGATCAGGGCGGCAGGTAAATCAATTACTTCACCTCGTTCTTTTTCAAATGTAAGTAATTGTAGATGTGCTTCTCCAACGTCGAAAAGCCTTTGTGAAATACTTACCAACCATGAACGTAAAATGTGTTCATCCGATTTAACCTCATCAGGAATAGCAGAAGCACCATTTACTTCAAGAAAGGTGGCTACCCTCCATGGGTCCAATTCATACATCAAGGCTTCGGTCGTATTCTTTGCTACATAGATTGGTATCTTACCTTTTTCGTTAGTTGGGTATGGATTCAATTCTGCATTGTTGCTTGTACCATCGAAATCTAGTGGACTGGGAAACCATCGAGTAAAACCTACTCCAGCAAGAAGGATTGGGAGTTCTTGAACGATTGCCAAATTCACCAAGCCAAGGGATAGTGCCAGATCTTTATCATTGCTGATCTTTAAAGCAGAGTCGTTGTCATTTTTCGCATTCGCCTCTGTAATTAAGTTATCCATTGTAAATTGCATAGATTTAGGCTCATCACGTACAAAGACATACTCTAAGGTCTGACGAGATTGTGCTGGCTCAAATGTGGAAATATATTTTTGACAAGCAGATAGATCTGCTGAGTACTGTCCCCATGGATCGGCTGCTGGGTCTTCACTACTCTTCTTGATAATCTCGTCAATCTTGTCTTCTGGCATTCCTGATTCCAACAACTGATTCTTCATTGCTAGTATCTGCGGGGCTATACTACTGTCATTAGACTGATGTCTTGCCAGGTTCTGAATGTCCGAGGTTTTATAGCTTGGTGTTCGTAAACAGGCACCAAGTAATAGAGTCGGGAAATCCTTGTTCTCCTGCCAGATATTTAAAATATCGGGTTGGATGTCAACAATAGCAATTGTCTGAGAGTAGTAAATACGTGGATCAATCAAAATGATACCTCGCATTGCCTTCCCGCATTTACATGCCCGGAAGCCCAGCCCCTCTTTGGGTGTTTTTTGAAGATGAATATTACATGTTTGGCAATACCAGTAAGAATCTTGAAAAGTTCTCTTATCTACTAACCCTACTGGATGCTTACTGTCATATGGACACTGGTGGACGAATGGTGTATCTATATTTCCACATTCATGAACAAAGGCAAAAGGGATTTGTGTAAGGATTTCATTCACGGTGCCACAGGATCGGCATCTTAGAAGATTATTTGTACTTGTTAATTTTTCAACGGAGTTCCACCAATGGGCCCGCTTGCACTGTTTACAGATAAATACGATGGGCCAAATATCGTAATGTACCCAGTAGGGTTCACCGACAATATATTTATGTGGTTGACTTCTTGGATCTGGGTAACCAGTAGGACCTATTGCTCTCCAAAACGCCAATTTATCGGCAAGAGCGTCTGCTAGTACACCCTCTAGTGGAAAGGGTTTATTCATTTGCACACTAGTAACAACGCACCAAGCATTATCATCGTTGTATCTGAAAATTGCGCCTGGTGTATACCGCCACAGCACTTGCGAACGTCCTCTTGTCATTTGTCCTTTCATATCTACCGACCGCTGATTCTGGTTACCAAACCTGGAGATTCAAGACTTCCGAAATTAAGCCCTTCATCGACATCCCGGAATGAGGTTATTGGATTTAGTACTTCGGGCAATCTTGTTTCTGGACTTCTTCCTATGCTTCCCACAAGATCGTTTAGTATTTCTGATATCCTTTGTCTAACATTCTCTATTTCCTTTGGTGACGCATTGGGCCAATCTTTATCTACTCCTATGATTTCTCTTAGCGCCGCTAGTAAATCCGCAATTTGAATACAACCCGGTGTTGTGCCGCTACTGCCAGTCGTTTTCAGACCAAGAGCTACTTTAACTGTTGGAACATGTGTGAGAGATCTGGCCGTATCACTGCCGTAAAGAGTGGGGGATAGATCATTTATTAGTAATGCTGACAAGAGACCAGGAATAGTTTTGTCTGGTGCGAAAGATGCAAATCTGTTGACTGCGACTGGCTCAATAAGGCTATCCAAATTCTCATGCATTGGCATGAACATCTCAAATTGTGACGTTTCTCTAAGATCTTTTGAAAGAAAGCAAGAAAACACGCAACCCGGGTGTGCCCTGGCTGATCGACTTGAGGATTGGACATACTCTGCATAGTGAGAAGGCATTCCACAGACAGTCAACATATTGATTCTTTCAAGGTCTACTCCATGACTTATGAGGCTGGTTGCCGCAACAACGTCCAAGCGGTTATCTTCTGTGTATTTGCGCTCTGCCTCAATTCGCTCGAGACAAATACCTATATCTTCAGGGTTCCGATCTCCGGTCAGTAACTCACTCTCAAACCTAGGGAACCCAAAGAACTCGAAGAGGCCATCATGTAGAGCAAGCTTGTAGAGAAGGGTGCTTCCAGTTGCTTTCCTATTAACGTACGCAACCGACAGGTCATAGAGTGTAAGGATATCTTTGATGTCCTTGTCCTCTATGTCTTGATTATCCATGGCCATTCTTGCTTCACTGAGTTCAGCCTTTAGCCGTCTAATTTCAAACTGGTAAAGAAAAATAAGCCTCGAAGCAGCCTCGTCAATGGCTTTTGAATGACACAAAATCCCGATATATTTCCTTTGGGTTTTGAATGGTGTGCTTGTCGCATAAAACGATTCTCCCTTCTTCCATGAAGGCACA
>CAZDFI010000011.1:0-25000 GCA_964504725.1 uncultured Enterobacteriaceae bacterium | reverse complement strand
AATCTGTTAGCAGTCTTTAGATATAGATGGAACGCATGTTTTTCATACGCTTCAATAGTAGCAGTTGCTGCAAGTACTTTTGGAGGTAGATGTACCTTTCGCCCGACATATTGCAAGAAGCCTTCATAATGGCCATTAAATACACCTAGGTCAGCTTTCAGAAGATGTAATTCGTCTTGAATCAGAAGGCAGGGCCCAGGATCCTTTATGGGGTCAACTTTAGCTAAAGAACTGATCTTTTTGTTTTGACATTTTGCACTATAGATTTCGAGGCAGGAACCGTAAGATGTGAATCCATGGTCGGGACATTTCTGTCTTGCTCCTTTGAGTAGGTGACTAAATCCAGCGTTGAAGCCAGCAATGGCAAGCTTATCAACCGTACCAATAAGTACTGATGGCAAGTACCTGTAGATCTCTTTGTCCACCACATATAATGGCAGCGACCCTTTGAGATGGTCGAGCGATGCGGAAGTATTTGAAAAGCAGTTTGCATTGGTACAGACGTGCAAGATTTGCCATCGTGTTCTATCGACAATGATTTCTGCTGGTGAGTTGCAATATGGGCACCTTCTCAGTAACAGGAGCTTCCTTCGGTTTTCATCCCTAGCTTCATAGTAATTCATATCCGACTCAGAAACGCTATTCGGCGTGACTGTATCGCCAACGTAATAGCCGATAGAAAAGGGATCCCCTTTCTGAAGTATTTCTTCTTCGCTTCTGAGGATATTTAGTTCAGCTATGACCTTAGCCAATCGTTCCATTTGCTGAAGTGATAGCATCCGAAGAGGGAAACGCATCCATGTGTTCAGTCCATAAGTTTTACCTCTGAGTCGATCGAATAACAAAGCGGTAGCGATTAGACCTAAATAGGCTTCCGTTTTCCCTCCACCGGTCGGGAACCAAAGCACACTTACTTTCTGGAACGCTTGCATTACAGCTTCTCTGAATTTTTCATTATGAGAATCATTCATCTCACGAGCCATCAAGGAAGGAAGTTGGGAAACGATGAAACATATTTGGAATAGACGCCATGCTTTTATTTTGCCGCCAGATTTTTTTGCCAGCCGACAGAAAACCCTGTTCATTAACTGAAAAGCCGTCATGAGTCGTTTCTCTTGCTGAAGGCATTCTATACCTAAGAGAAACGCATCCCTTTCTTCGCTAAAATTTTGTTGATCTGCTGCGCATTGAGTGACATCTTGGGATGACAGTTCTGTAGCTGCATTACCTTTCAAGTATTCATCCCACTCTTTAAGATGGGTGGTCATCGAATCTGCAATCTGAATTAAATCAGGTCTAGGGGAATCTGTATCTAGAGATTCAAATCTGACCTCGCTGTTCTGTTTTGATCTGAGAAGAGGCTGCTCATAAATGGGCAGGGTCTCAGTTATGAGTGACTGTGTTGACGCGTCATGGTACACGACACAGTTGATGCCTTTGGCGATCATTTGTGGCTTTAACCGGTAGTCTTTTTCAGCAAGAAGAAATTGAAAAGGAACTACCGCAGCATTCTGAATCGTGACATTAATTAACGCATCGAACAGTGCTCTCTCATCAAGTCGCTTGTCTTCAACTGAGTCGTCCCACGCAAGCGTTTGGTTACACAACAGAACTTTGATTCTATACAGGCTAGGATCTGATACATCAGTACTCACTTCGACATGCACCGCTACAATCCATTCAGGTAGATCTTGTTTCGACGCATTGTTTCTAATTTCTTCTATTCGCTGGTTGTACTCTGCTTCTATCTTGATATCTTTAGCTAAACCAATACTTCTGACTTGATCCTTGGCTTTACTTAGATGTCGCCAACGGTTCGGATCATTTTCAATCGTCTTCTTTGCATTCTCAATGTCGTGATTTAAAGAGAAATTCTTTTGGAAGAGTGTATTTTCAGAAATATCTACAAGTATTTCTCCTGCAACCACTTCTCTTCTTCGGAAAATAACAGGTAAGTATAATTCTGAACTTGCGTTGTCGGATCTGTTCCCACTTGGGGTTGCGTTGTCTTTTTCTACGGCATCCCAAGAAGGAAAGACAGAGTAATACACGCTGAACTGAGGCTTGATGATGAGCCTGATGGTTTGGCTTTCGTCGGTTCGTTTGACTCGGAAGTCAAAACCTAGAGATGATGTCTGCTGCTTCTCCTGTATGCCTTCACTGTCACTAGGACTAAGAAACTGAGGCATTAATACTCCAGCAAATAGACTACTCTTCGGATTTCTAACAATGTCTTTACCATCGCGACCACTTATTCTGAGGATCACTCTGTCAATTAGATGGTCACGAAGAGATTCTTTGCATCGCTCAATATTTTCTGGCGTTATACTTGGCATATGCTGTCTCATTCCATTTTAATGAAGCGTCCCACAAGGTACGGATCAATTCGTTGTTCATTCTCACTGATATCTATCACTTCTGCGATCTCTATGGCATCAATAATCTCATCAAGAGGAACACCCACATGATCTTCAAGACTTTCATCTGCAATAATCTCGCCTTGAGATACAACACCTTTGAATGTTTGTCGAATAATGTGCGCAACATGACGCCCTATGATTCGATGCAGCGTTCTGATCTTTGTGAAATTATGATCAAATTCTTTTGCCTTTTTTGATAACTCCAAAACACCAGACACTCTACCAACTGCGATTATAGATGAGAGATCTTCCGGGCCGATTACAATATCGTTAACCCAATTCTGTAGTGTTTGCAGAGTCGTGATTTCAATGCCAGCGTTGTTAAGTTCATCAAACATTGCTGAGTAATCTATGTAACCATTTGACATTTGGAACTTTGACGCCAAGAGGTTGATAGCTTTCCGCCAGATGTTGCGAAATACTGCAATGTATTGCATTTTTGGATTACTATCGGCAACTTCTATAAGGTAATCAAAAATACTTTGCTGTTGATTCTCATCCACTATCAGTAGTAAATCACCAATCCTGAGTTCCTGTGAACTAGCCCGAAAAAGATCATCGGGATCATCTGGCCGTATAAACTCAACGAAAGCATCCACATTGAGCCACAGTTGCCCTAAACCCCGCAGTTGTGAAGATACCCTAATCTCAAGACATCGCACTCCATCTTCAACAAGAGCAAAAGAATTAATATCACTCAGCGAATATTCTGGGGTTGTTTCCTCAGTTGTGTCTTCATAAATATTATCTATGACAATATCAAGTTCCTGTTTCTCTTGTTCTCTCTCGTCTTCCTTTTTATTCAGTATGGCCTTCAAGGCATTGAAGGATGAAACTTTTTCTTTTGAAAAGCGACTCGATTTGCTTATCCCTACAGGATGAATATTTAGCATCGTGATGTCTAGAGAAGGATAATTCAAAGTCTCAGTAATGTCCTTCTTTGGCCCAGAATAACCAAGATGACAAATCGCTGTGGCTCGTCTGTCTGCACGCCGATCTAGGTATTGATGATCATAAAACTGCTTCACTTGCTTCTGCGTTATCTCAATTTCGTGATTGTAGACGAAGAAGTGAAGAAACCGACCAATATCACCGCCTAGAACCCACCTGTACCTATAGTGCAAGGGCCCAGATGAAGCAAAGTGTGTGTATTGCCGCGGTGTATACTTTATAAAATTTCTACAACACACAATGTCAATATGCGAATGCCATTCCTCCCCGGGAAATTCAGACAAAATTAGCCACGATGAGAGCGCGTTTTCCATTACCTCATCGCGAACAAGAATCAAGAGCCTATAATCGTCAGATAACTTGGGGGACAAGGTTGAGACTAAATCCCTTATAGCCTGAGCTTTGGGGTTTTCTTGATCATAGATTAAGTTGAGTTGATTAAAGAAAACCCCAAACGTTTGTAGGGTCGGTCCAAGGTTGCCTACATCACGTGTGTTTGAACCAATTCTCTTAATCACACTTGCGGGTATCCATCTCCCTCGCTCTCGTGCAGCGTTTTCATACCATGTCAACGGAACCGGCATCTGTGAATAAATAGAGAACAGCCATCGTAGTCTGTTGATTTCGACATGACTATTCGTAACGTTTTTGTCGAACAGCGTAACTAATTTATCCAGTACGTTTCTCAATGAAGAGGATGAGGCAACCTGAGATATAACGTGCTTTCTTTCCAATGCATCCATTGCCCCTGCCAAACTCATCTCCAACGAAGCTGTGCTTATATCTTTTCGTTGGTGTCTTACATGGTTCTCACAGCACTGTATCCCCACATGGTCAAACGGAAAATCGATAAACCCTTCTTTTTGTAAGCTTGTACGGCTTTGTCGGTCGCCAGCACTGTACATTGCAAGCATACCCGATGGTGGTCTCAGACTCTTAACCCACTTAACGAGATCATCGGATCTCGGTGTTAGTCTCGCATAACGTAGATCCAGGACAATAAGATCAGGTTGAATAGCAATCTTAGCGGGTAGATGCCGCCGGTGCGGTAGAAAAAAACAAACACCGGACCTAATGTTGTATTCATTCTTGGATAGAGGTTGTACTTTTCCGTTTGGCAACAGTCTGCTTCCTGGGAAAGATTTTTCCAGAGACTCATTTTTGACTAATAGTTCGCAGTACTGACTTCGAATGCTGATATCAGGGCTAACAATGAGGACACCTCTATGTTGTGATCCTGGAGAAGATTTATGTTCAAAAACTTTTGCAAGAATCGCGGTACATGCAATAAAGAGTGAGAGATCGCGTGCTATCGGAGGGATTCCTAGAGAAACATGATGTTTCATTTTCCTTATTTTCTCAGCCAAGCCGGCCAAAAGAATTGAAGGTGCATCTGGTTTCAGTCTTGTTCGTCTTCCATTTGGACTACTCATGCTGACGCCGGCTGGGCCAAGCAGAGCCAATATGCCTAAATGGTCAGTGCTGTAGTGCCCTAATCCACAAAGCCAGTCAGGGGATGTATCCAGTGGAATGTAATCTAATGCAAAATAGTTATTTCTCAATTCTGCAATGCGCTCTTTGGTTACTGTAAATGTCTTCTCTTGCATCGGTTCACCAAATTAAAAATAGGCCCTACAGAATCAACCTTTGAAAACGTCCTCTAGAACCTCTCACATAATCGCATTCTGTTTCGAGAGCGAGCCACCGTCTCTTAAGATCCTCTGCAACCGCTCCAGTTGTGTTAGATCCAGCGAAAGGGTCAAATACCAATTCCCTTGGTGAGGTCAGAAACTTCACGAAAAACTCAGCTAACTCGACCTGCATTCGTGCAGGATGCAATGGTATTTTGTACCGGCGACAGTATTTCTGATAGGCGCTGCTTATTGATGTGTTCGGGAATGTAAGAACGTTTGAGGGGATAGCTCCCTTATTGTCTATGAGAAAAGAGGTCTTCCCAATGTGGTGCCCCGACGGCCTTTTACCAGTATTGTACTTTTGATTTTTAAGTAACTTTCGCATCGATTTGCTGTATTCTTTTAGAACTTTACGATTATCTGCCTTCGGCCTTTCTGTTTTTGACATCCACCAAACATGTGTGAATGAGTCTTTCACTCTTACTCGCTCGATATTTACCCATTGTGCAGGTGTAGGTAATCGAGCGGGATTGTTGCACACGAACTGTTGACAGAGATGAAAATTGCCCTTTTCTCTAAATGCTAGTAGAGATTCCAGAGCCAAAGTAGACATGACGGGTTGACCAGCAATCCATGAGTTACCCATCTCTATGACAATCGAGCCGTTGGGCTTCAGGAGCCTTCCGAAGTGAACAGCAAAATCGGAGAGCCATTTTAGATACTTTTCACCCGTAAAATTGCCGTACTTTTTCTTTCTATTGAGAGGAAACGGGGGGGAGGTAAAGATAAGTTGAACTTTCTCTTTGTAGTCCTGTGCAAAATCAGATTCGAAAAAAGACTCCAAAGAGCCTATCAACATGGTTCCTCGTTTAGTCTCATAGGCAGATCGGGGAACCATGTATCCTTGCTTAGTGTTGTGCTTCATTTTTTTCATGCAGCTGGCTTTTCCCCTGATTTCACGGACACATCAACGTATTTGATAAACAGCAACACCAGCACATAGTCTTTGTACTGACTGGCATCCATCCCGCCACGTAGCTCGTCGCAGCTTGACCATAGAGATGAGTAAAGTTCTGATTTTTTTATTGCCATTTCATTCCCTTTGTTATGGTTCTTTTAATAATTATCCAAAGGATAACTCTTCATTGAGTTTTTGTGCACTCACACGGACCTACCCATACCCCTTATTTAATGAAACTATTACTCAGGAAGTGCCTTTTCCTGTGCTTTATGAGGTTGGAAAGGGTATATTTTAACATGGCGTAAACCTTAAAAACGAGGAGACTTTGAAATGGCAGGGCGTCGCAAATCATCTAAAAAGACAGCTAAACGTATAGTTAAATCGGCACCTAAATCTGGTTCAGTAAGGAAGTCATCAATAAAAAAAGCTGTCCGATCAATTAGGTCATTGAGAAAAGCCGCTAAGAAACGATGAAACGATAATGGCTAGAGATTCTGCTGGGAACGTTTTTATTAATTGCCCATTTGACAATGATTACATTGAGATGCGAAATGCTCTTATATTCGCGGTTTTCGATTGTGGATTCATTCCACGATGCGCTCTTGAGGATGACGATAGCGGAGAGGTTAGATTTGATAAGATTCAGAAAATAATTTCTGAATGCCGATTTGGTATCCACGATATTTCTCGAACAGAACTCGATGGCGTTACGGACTTGCCGAGATTTAATATGCCATTAGAGCTGGGAGTATTTATCGGAGCAAAAAGATACGGAGATAAAACACAGAAAGTGAAGAAAAGCATAATTCTTGATTGTGAACCATATCGCTATCGAGCATTTATTTCTGATATTTCCGGTCAAGATATACAGTCGCATAACAATGACTCTGAACAAGCAATTACCCGCATACGCAATTGGCTTAACACATCTTCAGGCAGAAGGACCATTCCTGGCGGAAGGGCAATTGTGCAACGGTGGCGGCAGTTCGAGAATGATTTGCCAGACATGTGTGCAAGAATCCCAATTGAAATTGACGAGTTAATGTATAACGATTATGCAATGTTCATATCCGAATGGCTTTCTGAATCAGACTAATTATGAATAAGCGGACAGCAGTCTTAGACCGAACCAAATCTATGCTTCAAAGGGAGGTGGGCAACCGATGTCCTTTATGTGGTTGCTTTTGTGGAGGCGTGATCTAACTGCCAACAGTACAGCCAATGGATTATGAGTCCATTATTTCCGTCCATAAGCGTCCATGTGAGGTTTCTAACTCTTTGAAAGGTACTGACAAGTTAAACTGAATTAAGCGACAGTGTTCGGATTTGCCCGGTGATCACGCCACACCGAACTAGCAAAATAGCGATTAGAGACTATTCGGATATTTCAGGATATCTTGCATAAAGTAGTTCGCTGTGAGGGCTAAGCAATGGCTTTGAATGATCTGCAACCCGTTGAATTATTTAGATATTAAAGGATCTCTACGGAGACACTCCGCAGAGACCAGACTAGATGGCGGAGAGAGAGGGATTCGAACCCTCGATACGGGACAAACCGTATACTCCCTTAGCAGGGGAGCGCCTTCAGCCGCTCGGCCACCTCTCCGTAAAATCAATTAATTAATCTGGATTACTATTGAATTCCAAAATGGCGAGCAAGAATACCCACCAGTAGTACGACAGTAAAGGAAAATTCACTATCGAACTGTGTGTGATGCTAAATCAGTCTCCGTCGTCTGAGTGGCTATCATGTCCTTCATTCTGAATTCGTTCGTAAATTTCTTCACGATGGACAGCAATTTCTTTAGGCGCATTCACACCAATCCGAACCTGATTACCTCTTATACCAAGAACGGTTACCGTGACTTCATCACCAATCATTAGTGACTCACCAACCCTGCGTGTCAATATCAACATCTATTTATCTCCTTAAACTTCCATATTGGACTACTCAAGTCTAGTCCATATTTGTGGCATATTCCTGATCGATACTGCCCTACCTTCCCAAGTCGGCACTATCTTCCAGATTAAATTCTGAATGCAGGGTTCTCACCCCTAGCTCCAGATACTTCTCATCTACAACGACAGAAACTTTTATTTCTGAAGTAGATATCATTTTGATATTGATACCTTCTTTCGACAGGGCATTGAACATCTTGCTGGCTATCCCAGCGTGCGAACGCATACCAACGCCAACCACAGAAATTTTTACAATATGATTGTCACCCGTTACATCAGTGGCATCGATTTCACTGGCTGTCTTCTGCAAAATATCCAGTGCCTTTTGATAATCACTCCGATTAACAGTAAAAGTAAAATCAGTCGTATTATCGACACCAACGTTTTGCACAATCATATCAACTTCGATATTGGCATCCGCGATTGGCCCAAGAATACGGTAGGCAATCCCTGGTTGATCCGGTACACCAACGACCGTCAATTTTGCTTCGTCTTTATTGTGTGCAATTCCTGAAATAAGCGCTTGTTCCATACCTTCATCCTCTGCTGTAATCAGCGTTCCATCTCCTTCCTCAAACGTGGATAAAACCCGAAGTTGTACATTATATTTTCTGGCAAATTCGACCGAACGTATCTGCAACACCTTTGAACCTAAACTCGCCATTTCCAACATCTCTTCATAAGTAATGACATCCAGACGCCGGGCCTTTGGCTCAACCCGTGGATCCGCAGTGTAAACTCCATCAACATCTGTAAAGATATGACACTCATCTGCTTGTAACGCTGCCGCCATGGCAACTGCTGTCGTGTCTGATCCACCTCTACCGAGGGTGGTAATGTTCCCATACTCATCGATGCCCTGAAAACCAGCAACGACGACGACTTCTCCGTCCTTTAGGACTTTTTTTACCCTGGCGGCATCGATATCAATAATTCTTGCCTTGTTGTGCACACTATCAGTACGGATATGTACTTGAGCACCGGTAAAAGATCGTGCCCGACAGTTCTGCTCTTCAAGTGCCATACTCAACAAGGCGATTGTCACCTGCTCGCCAGTTGATAACAGTACATCCATCTCTCTGGAGTTTGGTCGCTCTGAAATCTCTCGCGCCAACCCAAGAAGACGATTTGTTTCGCCACTCATAGCAGATACCACCACCACCACATCATGTCCTTCAGATCGTGCCACAGCAACCTTCTCAGCCACAGCCTGTATGCGTCCAATGCTGCCAACTGACGTTCCACCAAATTTTTGTACTAATAACGCCATATTTTCCCTGCCATAAAGTATACCCCATATGGGGTTGATAATGCTGTATATAAAAGGGCAGGGATTCTAACGGAAACGGAGCGATTGGGGAATCCTGTCCCTTAATTTATTCCTTTCTGAATAATTAGTTGCCTTGAATGATACCGTCTGGAATTAGGCCTGGGTTTTTATCTTGTCGCGCACCCAGCCTGGGACACTAGCGAGCGCCAAATCGAGCTCGACCGGATTATCGCCTCCAGCCTGCGCTAAATCTGGACGTCCCCCGCCCTTCCCACCAACCTGCTGCGCAACAAAATTAACTAATTCTCCGGCCTGTATTCTGTCGGTGGTATTTTTGGTTACACCTGCGATTAGAGTGACTTTATAGCCCTCGACAGAGGCCAAAACCAATACCGCCGATTTCAACTTGTTCTTTAGTTGGTCCACTGTGTCTCTGAGCGTATTTACATCCGCTCCTTCCATCCTTCTGGCGATGACCTTAATCCCTTCGATGTCTTCTGCTTCTAAAGCCATATCATTGCCGGCACTGCTAGCTTGCTTTGCCTGCAACTTCAGAAGTGTCTTTTCAAGACTGCGTGTTTTTTCGAGTTGTTGTTGCAGACGTGACACCGCTGACGCACGATCTGTCTTAAGCAATTGTGCCATGTCATTTAATTTCTGTTCACTCTCATAGACCCAGTCCAACGCACCTTCTCCAGTCACCGCTTCCAGTCGACGCACACCTGCGGCGACACCTGATTCGGAAACAATCTTCATTAAACCGATATCACCCGCACGACTCACATGTGTGCCACCACATAATTCTGTTGAGAACTCGCCACCTATTTTTAGTACGCGGACTGAGGCGTCATATTTTTCACCAAACAACGACATGGCTCCGGATTTTTTGGCATGCTCAAGCTCCATCACCTGAACTTCCGTTCGCTTATTCTCCAGAATTTGATGATTCACTAGTGACTCGACTTGTAATAACTGCTCTGCACTCACAGGCTCAGCATGAGAGAAATCAAAACGAAGTCTGTCGGCATTAACCAGAGAACCTTTCTGCATCACATGTTCACCCAAAAGTTTTCTCAGGGCGGCATGTAATAAATGCGTGGCAGAGTGATTGCGCATGATATGCAGGCGCCGGGGTTGATCCACCTGACAGTTCACCAACTGACCGATTTTTAATTCACCTTTTTGCAACTTGCCTAAATGCACATGAGCCAATCCCTGTTTCTGTGTGTCGCTGACATCGAATACAATGCCTTCTGTAGACAATTTGCCAGTGTCACCAACCTGGCCGCCGGATTCAGCATAGAATGGTGTTGACTCCAGTATGACGCCGCCGGAATCTCCCGCCTTCAATACTTTCACTGTTTTACCGTCCCGGTATAGGGCTTCTACTGTTGCTTCCTGGGTCGTTTCCTGAGTCATTAGCTCATATCCACTGAATTCAGTTTCTAAATCTGTCTCCGGTAATTCTGACATATCAACGCTAAATTTGCTGGCTGCGCGTGCACGATCACGCTGTTGTTCCATGGCTTTTTCAAAACCCGCATTATCCAGTGTTAAGCCGCGTTCGCGTGCAATATCAGCCGTTAAATCAACAGGAAATCCGTAAGTATCATAGAGCTTGAATGCGTCTTCTCCCGCAATGACCGAGCCCTGCATTTTGCTAATGACCACTTCAAGGTGCTTTAAGCCCTGCTCCAAGGTTTCTGCAAAGCGTTGCTCTTCCTGTAGTAAAACCTTGCTGACACGTTCGCAATTTTTATCCAGTTCAGGATATGCCTCTCCCATTAATTGATTCAAAGGTTGAACCAGCTTATGAAAGAACGGTTCAGTGAAGCCCAGTTTGTTTCCATGCCGGATTGCACGTCGGATGATTCTGCGCAAGACATAACCGCGGCCTTCATTGGAAGGGGCAACACCATCAGTAATCAAAAAAGCACAGGAACGTATGTGGTCTGCAATCACTTGTAAGGAAACTGCCTCGGCAACTTCTCCCTTAATGAGTGTCTTGATAGATGCAATCAGTGATTTAAAAATATCAATATCGTAATTGTTATGGACACCTTGAACGACTGCAGTAACGCGCTCCAGGCCCATTCCTGTATCAACAGAAGGTGAAGGGATCGGGTTCAGATTACCCTGTGAATCACGATTGTATTGTGTAAAAACAAGATTCCAGATTTCGATATAACGATCGCCTTCCTGTTCGGGACTACCGGGAGGCCCGCCGGGGACATCTTCACCGTGGTCATAAAATATTTCTGTGCAGGGTCCACAGGGACCTGTATCCCCCATCTGCCAGAAATTATCTTTTTCACCACAACGGCTAAAACGTTCTTTAGAGACACCGATTTCATTGAGCCAGATATCTGCAGCCTCATTATCGTCTTCAAAAACTGACACCCAGAGACGTGACTCAGGAATACCTAGATTTTTGGTTAAAAATTCCCATGCATAGGCAATAGCCTCATGCTTGAAATAATCACCAAAACTGAAATTTCCCAACATCTCAAAGAAGGTATGGTGGCGTGCGGTATACCCCACATTTTCCAGATCGTTATGTTTGCCACCAGCACGAACACAGCATTGCGATGTAACCGCTTTGTTGTATGGACGCTTTTCCAGGCCAAGGAACACATCCTTGAATTGCACCATCCCGGCATTGGTAAACAGTAAGGTCGGATCATTTTCTGGAACCAGGGAGTTACTCGCTACTATTTCATGGTCTTTCTCATGAAAATAATCCAGGAAAGCTTTCCGTATCTCTGAGCTACTTTTCATTTTTTATTTTTCAGGGTTTATTTTTTCAGACTTCGTCTGTTCTAAAAATTAGTCTGATTTGCTCACTGGTAAAACCACGATATTGCAAAAACTGTGATTGTTTCATTTTATCCAGATAACTTGTTGGCACAAGCTTTCCATATTTTTTTTCACGCACCTGCCGCACTTGTTCGTTCCATTGGGAGTCATTTGCTTGAAGATGCAAGGCAATCAGTTCATCACTGATACTTCTTTCACGTAGTTCCTGTTTGATTCGAACAGGTCCGAAGCCCCTTTGTAGACGACTGTGAACATAGGCCTCTGTAAAGCGATCATCACTCTGCAGATTTTCATCACGAAGCTGCTCGATGACTGCCAGGATATTATCACGGCAACCATCGCTTTTGTTCAGCTTGCGTACTAACTCACTAAAGCTATGCTCCCGTGTTGAGAGCAGGCGCATAGCTCGGTCGCGAATTGCGGCAGTATCTTCACTCAGGATTCTGCTTCCTTTGCTGTCTCATTATCGACCGGTGTTATTGCAGCGGCATCAGGCATCACAATATTACGAATGCCTGCTTCAATCTCATCGGCAATATCAGGATTCTCCTTCAGAAAAATCCTGACATTGTCTTTTCCTTGACCAATGCGATCGCCCTTATAGCTATACCAGGCCCCGGCTTTCTCAATCAATTCATGTTTCACGCCCAGAGCAACAATCTCACTCTCTCTGGAGATCCCTTCACCGTAAAGAATGTCGAATATTGCTTCTTTGAAAGGTGGGGAGACCTTGTTTTTGACAACCTTGACACGCGTTTCATTACCGATGATTTCATCACCTTTTTTGAGTGCACCAATACGTCGAATATCCAGACGCACCGAAGCATAAAATTTAAGTGCATTACCACCTGTGGTCGTTTCAGGGTTACCAAACATGACACCAATCTTCATGCGTATCTGGTTGATAAAGATCACCATGGTATTCGAGCGTTTGATATTTGCAGTCAGCTTGCGCAGTGCTTGCGACATGAGTCGCGCCTGCAAGCCCATGTGGCTTGCGCCCATATCACCTTCAATCTCGGCTTTCGGTGTCAAAGCAGCCACAGAGTCAATAATGATTACATCCACTGCACCTGAACGTACCAGCATATCAGTTATTTCCAGGGCTTGTTCACCCGTATCCGGTTGTGAGACCAGTAAATCATCAATCTGAACACCCAACTTACCCGTATAAACCGGATCCAACGCGTGCTCGGCATCAACAAAGGCCGCTGTGCCACCCAATTTTTGTATTTCGGCCGCGGCATGTAATGCCAAAGTAGTTTTGCCTGATGACTCCGGCCCATAAATTTCTATGACACGGCCCCGAGGAAACCCGCCGATACCCAAAGCAATATCCAGCCCAAGTGAGCCGGAGGAAACCGCTTCAATATCATGTGCCGTACCAACATCACCCATACGCATGACAGCTCCCTTGCCAAACTGCTTTTCAATCTGACTCAAAGCCATCGATAATGCTGTTTTCTTATCATCTTTAACCGCTGCTATAGCCATTTTCAGTTCTCCATTTTTACGCTTACGATTTGTCTCAAAACTTTCTTGCCATTACTTAAAATGGTCAACCTGGTAAAGACTATAGCCAATACTTTTACTTATGTCAATATTATTTACTACCTTTATATTTTATACTATGTCATATATTATATGTAGGGTACACAGAATTTAGTATAATTACACGAATTTATTGACTTTTACGCATGACACCCGCAAATAGAATGCTGAACGAAATAAAATGGGCAACTCGCCAAAGGTTGCAATACATTGAATTAATGGCCTATTACACGGGCGTCGTAACCCGTAGTAACATTGCCAAGGCATTTGGACTCTCAGACGCAGCTGCCACTAAGGACCTGAAGTTTTATAGCGAAATTGCCCCGGAAAACCTGCAATACAAACACAATGTATTTGGATTTGTACCCACCCCTTCTTTTAGAGAAGTCTTTGCAGATCTATCCCCTGCGGTCGTTTTACCTATGATTGAAGCCAATCTGACCGTTGTTGGCGGTCCGAACCAGGAGAATGCAGTCTTTGGAATTCCAGTCGATGGCCTGACCCTACCAAATCGATTACCCGATAAAACGGTACTTGCACAAGTCACACGTGCCATACATAACCATAAAAAACTAAAAGTTAGTTACCATTCACTTTCAAATAGCATTAGCAGTAAAGACCGGATTATCGAACCACACTCATTGGTCAACACTGGTTCTCGTTGGCATGTCCGCGCCTATAACGAAGACACTTTTGATTTCAGGGATTTCGTCTTGTCAAGATTTGAAGATGCAATATGCCTGGACGAGCCTGCTGAATCCAGTGCCCAGTATGATGATGATTGGGTGGAGATCATCTCTCTGCATTTAACACCTCATCCAATGCTGGATGAAAAAAACCGGACTAGCCTGTTAATCGATTACGGCGCAGAAAATGGCATTATAGAAATTAAAATCAGGCGTGCCTTGATTGGTTACCTGTTACGAGAATTGTCAGTCGACACCACTAAAGACCATTCCTTGAATCCGAATAAATATCAACTGATTGTTTTAAATCGGGACGAAATTGAGCCTTTCGCTGGCTGGGCATTTAATTAAATACTAAGGCTAAGCAATATGAAAAGTATCAAATAAGCCAAAGAGGTTAGCCATCCAGTATAGTCAATAATGTAGTGCCTGCGACTCATCCTAGTCTCACTGGTACTCACTTATGCAATCTCTAATAGGCACAAATAACTGCACATTGTACCGGATCGGAATTATTGCACTTTCCTGAAATATCGAAGCCAACTGTCGGTTGACATTTTGATCTGGTAAATTTCATAGCTATGTGTGTCCCATCGCTAACCTCATAGTTGCAACTGAAAGTATTATAATTCTTTATATCTGCTCCTATAAACTTTTTAGCAGGGTATGGTTCATCACTTCTTGAACTATAGGTGGTAAAACCATTCCTCACGTAACTGCTCCCAGCAGGCTCAGCTACAGAAGTACTATTTAGGCATCTCACCAAGTGTGGCCAATCAGCAAAAACGAAGTCGATATTCATGGAAAACATTACAATAAGAAAAATTAATGTTCTTTTCATCATTTATTACCTCGAGCAATAGAATTTAGCCGATTTCTAATATCTTAACTTGCTGGACATATCTTTCATATCTCATAAATTAGGGATATTGACAGTCCGCTTACGCTGAGCAGACATTCAGAAATCAAACTAAAAAATATAGTTGAAGTCTATTCTGAGATTTTTTGAAGTAAATCTATTAATCCCTGCATCGCTAGCCTACAGGCCTGTTGCCTTATTTTAAGTCTATCTCCATCAAAACAAATTTGTGTTGAACTGCTGTCTCCATTTTTTGAGTGCCAGGCAAAACAGACTGTGCCAACAGGCTTGTTTTCTGATCCACCATCAGGGCCTGCGATTCCGGTAATGGCAACACTATAATCTGCCCGACTATTCTCCAAAGCGCCTTTTGCCATAGCACTTGCTGTTTCTTCACTTACTGCACCAAACTGATCAAGTGTCTCTATCGGGACGGATAATATTTCCTGCTTTGATTCATTTGAATAGGTAATGAAACCACGTTCGAACCAGGCGGAGCTACCCGGGAGTCGTGTCAGAATTTCAGCAAGACTACCGCCGGTACAGGACTCGGCTGTCACTAATTTATTTGATGTTTTTAATAAGATCTCAGCAAGTTGTTCTGCTTGCCGTGTTGCAATTTCATTCATGGTTATTTCATTCTTTTCTTTTTAAAAAAAGTCTGGATTAAAGATTGGCATTCATCTGCAAGAATTCCTCTTTTTACTTCAACCCTGTGGTTTAACTCATCGGTTTGCAGTAAGTTAAAGACACTACCACAAGCACCCGTTTTTGGATCTTCAATAGCATAAACAAGTTTAGTAAGACGTGCATGAACAATCGCAGAAGCGCACATGGCACAAGGTTCAAGGGTGACATACAAGGTTGCATCCGGAAGACGGTAGTTGCCAATTTTTTTACCCGCATCACGCAATGCCATGATTTCTGCATGTGCCGTAGGATCGTTAGACGAAACAGGTTGATTCCAACCTTCGCCGATTATTTGATCATTATAAACAACGACTGCGCCGACTGGAACTTCATCCTGTGCTTCGGCCTTTTTTGCCAGTTCTAAAGCACGTTGCATCCAGTCTTTGTCATTCATTGGGAAGTGAAATGTTAAGTGTGAAATGTAAAAATGGACGAATTGTTTTTAAACTCTTCACTTTTCACGCTCTACGTTTCACTTTTTTATTATTCCCACTCGATGGTGGCCGGCGGTTTGCTAGAAATATCGTAGGTCACCCTGGATATACCATCGACTTCATTAATAATCCTGCTGGACACGGTTTCCAGAAAATCATACGGCAGTCTGGCCCAACGCGCCGTCATGAAGTCAATCGTTTCGACCGCGCGAAGCGCAATCACATAATCGTATTTACGTGCGTCACCCATTACGCCAACGGATTTTACAGGAAGAAATACGGCAAAGGTCTGACTGGTTTTGTCATACAAATCCTGTTTAATTAATTCTTCGATATAAATCGCATCGGCCAGACGTAACAGATCGGCATATTCTTTTCGGACTTCACCCAATATACGTACTCCTAAGCCCGGCCCCGGAAAAGGGTGTCGATTAACCATGTTTTTTGGCAAGCCTAACTGTAACCCAAGTTTGCGCACTTCATCTTTGAACAGCTCGCGCAAAGGTTCAACCAGGTCAAACTGCATATCATCCGGCAGACCACCAACATTGTGATGCGTCTTAATCACGTGAGCCTTGCCTGTTTTTGCGCCCGCAGATTCAATGACGTCAGGATAAATCGTACCTTGTGCCAACCATTTAATGCCTTTTAATTTGGTGGCCTCTTCTTCAAAAACACCGATGAAATTATTACCGATAATCCTTCTTTTTTCTTCTGGATCAGAAACACCCGCAAGTGCCTCTAGAAAACGGTTCTCTGCATCGACACGAATAACATTAACGCCCATATGCTCGGCGAAGGTTTCCATCACCTGATCGCCTTCGTGCAGACGAAGCAGACCATTATCAACAAACACACAGGTGAGTTGATCGCCAATGGCTTCGTGTAACAGGGCAGCAACAACTGAAGAATCTACACCGCCAGATAGCCCTAACAAAACTTTATCCTTACCGACTTTCTCTCTGATTGTCTTGATTGCATCTTCTGCAATGTTGTCCATATTCCACAAGGACTGACAATCAGCAATCTGATGCAGAAACCTTTTTATTATGGCGTCTCCCTGGGTGGTATGGGTGACTTCTGGATGGAATTGCACGCCGTAAAATTTTCGTTCTTCATCGGCCATCCCTGCGACTGGCGCATTATCTGTAGAGGCCATGACCTTGAACCCTTCTGGCAACTCAACGACTTTATCACCATGACTCATCCAGACATCCAGTAATCCATGACCTTCATCATTCATATCATCCTGAATATCTTTTAGTAGTGCTGTATGACCTCTGGCACGAACTCGGGCATAACCAAACTCTCTCATGGTGGAGGATTCGACTTTGCCGCCAAGTTGTGCCGCCATGGTCTGCATGCCATAACATATCCCTAACAAGGGGATATCCAATTGAAAGATAATCTCTGGTGCTTTGATATCATTTTCAATCGTCACCGATTCAGGTCCACCAGAAAGAATGATCGCCTTAGGATTAAATGCCTGTATGTCCTCCGCTGACATGTCGAAGGGATGAATTTCGCTGTAGACATTTGCCTCACGCACACGCCGCGCAATCAACTGTGTGTACTGAGAACCAAAATCCAGAATAAGAATTTTTTCAGAATGAAGATCAGACATTAGTGAAAAACGCCATTAATAGTAAAGAATAAATAACAACGAAGCAGGAAATACATTAGGGCACCTCTAAAAATAGTGATTTTTTCGTGTGGGCAAGGAAACACCGCGCGCAGAACCGCAGTGTATATACAATACATGAGGATGCGAGCACGGAGCTAACGCCGCTATCGCGGAAAAAGTGCATTTTTAGAGGAGCCCTTTACTCCATTCTATAGTTAGGTGGTTCCTTGGTTATCGTCACATCATGAACATGACTTTCTCGCATACCAGCATTGGTCAGGCGAAGAAACTCTGGACGTGTACGCATTTCTTCAAGATTTTTACAGCCGGTATAACCCATTGCTGCACGCATCCCACCCAGTAATTGATGGATGATGGCATCAAATGGCCCTTTATAGGGGACGCGTCCTTCAATACCTTCCGGTACCAGTTTTTCAATTTCATCGTTCTCCTGAAAATAACGATCTGAAGAACCGTGTTGCTGTGACATAGCGCCCAGTGAACCCATACCACGGTAAGTTTTATAGGAACGGCCCTTATATAATTCAACTTCACCTGGTGCTTCTTCTGTCCCGGCAAACAATCCTCCGATCATGATCGAATAGGCACCGGCGGCAATAGCCTTGGCGACATCACCTGAGAAACGAATACCCCCATCCGCAATGAATGGCACACCGGTTCCCTTAAGCGCTTCGGCTACATTGGCAATCGCACTGATTTGCGGGACACCGACACCTGAAACAATACGGGTTGTACAGATAGACCCAGGACCGATCCCAACCTTCACACCATCTGCGCCCGCATCAACCAGGGCCCTGGCACCTGCGGCTGTTGCGACATTACCACCAACCACCTGACTGTCTGGAAATGTAGTTTTTACCCACTTCACCATATCAATTACACCTGCGGAATGGCCATGCGCAGTATCGACGATTATCAAATCAACACGTGCATCAATGAGCGCTTTGGCTCTGTCCTGAGATGCTTTACCGACACCAATAGCAGCACCAACGAGCAATTGCTCATCACCGTCTTTACATGCATTGGGGAATTCCTGTGCTTTCTGGATATCTTTGACTGTGACCAGCCCACGTAACTGGAAGTCTTTGTTAACCACCAACACCTTTTCAATACGATGCTTATGTAATAATTCTTTTATTTCTTCCTTAGTCGCACCCTCTCTGACAGTGACCAACTTATCTTTCTTTGTCATGATATTGCTAACAGGATCATCAAGATGTGTTTCAAAACGCATGTCTCTGCTGGTCACAATTCCGATCAGATTTTCGCCATCGACGACGGGCAGACCAGATATTTTATAATGCTGGGTCAACTCGAGGACTTTTTGAATCGTGGTATCTGGAGGAACAGTTAATGGATCTTTAACCACGCCGCTCTCGTGTTTCTTGACCAGGCGAACTTGTTTGGCCTGCGCTTCCGGACTCATGTTTTTATGGATAATACCAATCCCACCTTCCTGAGCCAGGGCAATTGCCAGACGGGATTCTGTGACGGTATCCATTGCCGCTGAGAGTAAGGGTATGTTGAGACTTAATTCTCTTGTCAGGCGGGCACTTATATCAACTTCTCGTGGCAAGACGTCCGAAAAGGCGGGAACTAATAAAACATCATCAAAGGTAAGGGCTTGCTCCGTTACGCGCATATTTAAACTATCTACCCCTCTTAACTGCCTGATTTAAAGATAAAAAATAGCCGCGCATTATAGCGCCAACTGACTGAATGGTAAATGATTGTTTGCTTTGCCAGCCAGTCCATCTTTACGTAGCATTAGGGTATGAGTGATGCTCCTGACAATAATCGAGATATATATAACGTCACACGTCTGAATCGTGAAGTACGTAGTGTACTTGAGGGCAGTTTTCCGCTGATTTGGTTACAAGGTGAAATCTCAAATTTTGCCTGCCCTGCCTCAGGTCATATGTACCTTTCCCTGAAAGATATTCATTCCCAGGTGCGTTGTGCCATGTTTAAAAACAAGAACAGGTTCCTTAAGTTTGAACCGGAGAATGGTGCGGAAGTTCTTGTACGGGCAAATGTAAGTCTTTATGAAGGCCGTGGTGAATTTCAATTAATTATTGAGCATATGGAGCTTGCTGGTGAGGGAGGCCTTCAGCGTGCCTATGAGGAGCTAAAGCAAAAACTGTTTAAGGAAGGTCTGTTTGAGGAAGAACACAAACAACCTATCCCGGACATGCCTAAAATAATTGGTGTCATTACTTCGCCCACTGGTGCAGCAATACGAGATATTGTAAGTGTTCTCAGACGCCGTTATCCCGCTGGGAATATTATTATTTATCCAGTGGTTGTTCAGGGTGAAGGCGCGGCAGAACAAATAACTACCATGCTAAAGACGGTTGAAGAAAGAAATGAATGTGATGTAATTATTCTTTCACGCGGTGGTGGTTCGATAGAAGACCTTTGGGCCTTCAATAACGAAGTATTGGCCAGAGCCATTTTTGAGTGTTCTCTGCCTGTTGTATCTGGCATTGGTCATGAGATTGATTTCACCATTGCGGATTTCGTTGTCGATCAGCGTGCAGCTACACCCTCCGCCGCAGCTGAATTAGTCAGCCCGGATCAACTTCACATTGCACAAACAATATCTCGTCAACAATCCAGATTAATACAACTTGTCCAGGTTCAGTTTAATGCGCTTAAACAAAATATTTCACATCTACAGAAGCGCCTTCCACACCCAGCAACACAACTGCAAAATAATGCACAAAAACTTGACGCGGTATCTATACGTATGAATCACTCAATAAAATCAGCAGTAACACAACAAAAGCAACGATTGCATGAACAACTCTCTACTTTAAATACGCACAGCCCCTTACAAAAATTACTATTTTATATAGAACGATCTGAGCATCTGTATCAACGCTTACAACAATCAACAAGTCATTATTATCAGAATTTGAGTGGGCAAATACACGCGCTAGCGAGGGCATTAAACGCAGTGAGTCCTCTTGCCACCTTGAACCGGGGTTACGCTATCGTGCAGAAAAGTGACACTCAGCAGATCATTCGAAATGCCGGGCAACTAAGTAAAGGGGACATAATACTGACTAGGTTTTCTCAAGGCCAGATAAATAGTACAGTCAATAAAATAACTAAAGACAGTTAAACGAGCGCATTGCCAGAAGCCTGTAAATCAGCATGGTATGAAGAACGAACCATCGGGGCACTGGCAACATTCTGGAACCCCAACCCTTTTGCATAATCACCTAAATCAGTAAATTCATCTGGAGTGACAAAACGTTCCACCTGTAGATGATAACGACTTGGTTGTAGGTACTGCCCCAGAGTTAGCATATCGCAATCATGTTTCCGCAAATCTTGTAATACCTGTTTGACCTCATCAATGGTTTCTCCCAGGCCTAACATCAAACCTGATTTAGTCGGGATCTGCGCATGTTGTTGTTTGAAGTTTTTTATCAATTGTAATGACCAATCGAAATCTGCTCCGGGCCTGGCTTTTCTGTATAAACGTGGAACCGTTTCAAGATTGTGATTAAAAACATCTGGAGGACACTCCGCTAATTTTGACAGGGCGATTTCCATACGACGCCGGAAATCCGGCACCAGGATTTCTATTTTAACTTCAGGTGCTTTGTTTCGTATGGCTCCGATACAATCTTTAAAATGTCCCGCACCACCATCTTTCAAATCATCGCGATCAACGGAGGTAATCACGACATACTTCAATTTCATTATCTCAATAGCTTGTGCAAGATGTTCCGGTTCATTCACATCCAGAGGTTTTGGTCGACCATGTGCGACATTACAAAATGGGCAGCGCCTGGTGCAGACATCTCCCATAATCATAAATGTTGCCGTTCCATGGGAAAAACATTCGCCGAGATTAGGACAGGCTGCTTCTTCACAAACCGTATGCAACTCGTGCTCACGAAGTAAGGATTTAAGTCTTGAGACTTCGTTACCAGTGGGTGCCTTGGCCCTTATCCATGAGGGTTTTCGTGCAGGCCTGCCTTCCATCGGTATTACCTTGATGGGTATCTTTGCTGTCTTTAACTTTCCCCGTTGATCACGGGAAGGCCCTTGCTGTGTCTTACTTGTCTGAATTTCCCCGGCCTGAACTTCGCTGATTTGAATCTCTGTAGGCATTGTTTATTTCAACCTTTTTATGCTGCCTGTTCTGAACAGGCTTCATTTACAAAGCTGATATCTATTTCAGAATAATCCATTTGCTTTAACAAATATGGTAACAAATCCTTGCATACCTGATCAAGATCTTTGTTAATACAAAAATCTTTTATCTGTGTCATTTCTAGTTCCGGATAGCCACAAGAATGAATTCCATCATATGGCGTCAAGTCCATATCAACATTAATGGATATCCCGTGATAACTACATCCTCGCCTGACTCTGATCCCCAACGCTGAGATTTTCTTGTGATTCACATAGACTCCTGGCGCACCATTTTGCCGCAATGCTTCGATACCATAGTTTTCTAGCAGTTCAATCACTGATTGTTCCAGTCGCTTCACAAAATCCCTGACGCCGATTGATTTGCGTTTGATATCCAATAATAAATAGACCATCAGTTGTCCTGGACCATGATAAGTGATCTGTCCGCCACGGTCTGTTTCAACGACAGGTATATCACCTGTATCAATAATGTGTTGCCGCTTGCCATTCAATCCAAGTGTGTAGACTGGTGGATGTTGCAAACACCATATTTCATCAATTGTTTTGGCATCTCTATTATCAGTAAAATGAGACATTGCTGTATACATCTCATCATAACGACACACCCCTTTATTCCTGATAATCAATTCTGTAGACATCACTAAAACGCCATTAAAACGCGTTCATGCGCGGTTAATTCCAGATAAATATTATCAAGCTGCTCCCTGCTTTGTGCCTCAATAGTTACCGTGACTGAAATATACTTACCTTCACGACTTGGCCTCGTTTTAACAGCGCCTTCAGAAACATCCGGATGGTATTTTCTTACAATTTCCACGATCAAACTATCAAAATCATCTGCCGCTATTCCCATCGCCTTGATAGGAAAGCTGCAGGGAAATTCCATCAGCGAGTCTTTTGTATAATCTTCTGGTTTATTAGCTTCTTGATTCATTTTTATCACTGCGGCAGATCTTTTGCCATATACATATTGAGTAGCAATAATATATCTATACAAGCAAAATCAAAAGTTCCAGAATGGAAGAAATTATCAATCTAAGAGTTTAAGGCGTTGTTCATCGTCATAAATACATCTCTGCAAAGATTATATCGGGTGGTATAATTCACTCAGGCGAATAAAGGGGAATCAAGATGGATATTAAAAGCAATGCCAAAAATACAGATACATGGCTCAGAGGATTTTTCATTCTGATTTTTGGTGTAATTTTTTATTTCCTGTATGGCTTAATCTGGTTACTGGTCATTTTTCAGTTTGTCACCAAGGTCATTACAGGCGAGTTAAACAGTAATCTTGAACAATTTAGTACCAAAATGACCTCTTATGCCATGCAGATATTGAATTACATTACATTTCAATCTGAAGAGCGCCCATTTCCATTCAGCCCATTCCCTGGTGGGTACGCTAATGCATCGCCGCCTTTGAAGGTCGAATCTGGTGAAAAAACTGAAACGAAATCGCCAGAAAAAAAGACCCAGAGAAAAAAGACATCGAGTAAAAAAGAGGACAATTAGAACGAGATTGTAGCTATTCCCCGATATGTGAAACTAGCCTTGAAAATGATATACAAGCAATTGAGTCATTCATAATTGTGCAGTGTGTCAATATGTATAGATAAGTGCTTACTTATTCCTATATATTATAAAAATATTCATGATAATTACTTTTAATTATAGTTGAACTCCGTTACATTCCCCGTCCTGAAATTATATGGCCATGCTGGAATTACACATATTTCAGCAACTCGAAAAATAGAGGCAGTTACCGTTGTCAGCAGACCCCGCATCATTAAATAGAGATTTTCGACTTGGCATCAATGGTTATACCTATGCCGATTTGCATCAGCCACTTCGTCTTCGAGATTTGCACAAGACATTTGAAGACTCTGTACAACAACACGATGCGGAATTGTTTGCCGAATTTCAGGGATATCAGCGGTGCCAGGGTGAAAATATGTCACCACAAACCATCTCCGATTTATTGGTGCGCATGGCACCTTATGTTGGGGAATTTGTTGCAACCATTTTTCGGGTTGAAAAAGAGGTTGCCGCTCAAACCCAGGCGATAAAAGAGGAAGTTGATTCAATTTTCGTCTATCGCACTGAAGTCGTCGGCAAACTGAAATCAAAATTCAAAAATGAAGATATTTCAACATGGGATATCGCAAAAGTTCAGACTGATCTGGCTTTATTAAAATCAGTCGCATTCCCAATCGCTGCAAACGATCCGGATATGGAAAGAAGTATCAGTCGGGTGGGTGCAAAATTGGCTCATCTGTCAAATCACTATCAGCTCATCGCCAAAGAATAGCCTGGTAATATTGAAGATGCGGATAATCAGGCCTCTGAAATACGTGGTTTACTCAGCGATAACGCTGAAGCTCAAATTATCTTTAAATCAGCTCTGGCACAAGAACAAGCAACCGATTTTATAAATAGTTTATTAGACATTGTACAACGGTGGAGTTATGCCGCACAAAATGACGATGAACTTTCAAAATCAATTATCGGCTGGGCGAGTTTCAAAAAACCGAAGAAAACGGATCCAAATAACCTGATTCATCACGAAACAAAACAACGTGATGGCTTTACAACATGGGTTGGTCCTGAAAATGAGCGTCGCCGCCGGGATGGCTTTGCGCTAACTGATCCACGCTTCAATACAAGGCAAACACTTTATGAAGTAGACCATTGCATTTATTGCCATGACCGGAATACAGATTCATGCTCAAAGGGGATGCGCAACAAGAAAAGTGGTTTCAAAACCACCGAATTAGGCGTCACACTCATCGGTTGCCCGCTTGAAGAAAAGATTTCAGAAATGCATGTGCTTAAACAACATGGCGACAATATTGGCGCACTGGCATTGATCGTTATTGATAACCCTATGTGTCCCGGTACCGGGCATCGCATATGTAATGAATGCATGAAGGGCTGTATCTATCAAAAAACA
>CAZDFI010000010.1:31506-41242 GCA_964504725.1 uncultured Enterobacteriaceae bacterium | reverse complement strand
CGTTCGAACTCTGTACTATTTGCATCCTGAAATCCAAGTTGATTTCGTGCGTATTCAATCACCGCCAACTGCATGCCCAGACAAATACCAAGATAGGGAACATGATTTTCCCTGGCATATTTAACGGCTGCAATCTTCCCGTCTATGCCCCTGTTGCCAAAGCCGCCGGGAACCAGGATCGCATCCATATCACGCAAACATTTCGTGCCAGTTGTTTCGATTTCTTCAGAGTCGACATAGCTTATATTTATACGTGTCCGGGTATGAATACCCGCGTGGGTAAGTGCCTCAGTGAGTGACTTATATGAATCGGCAAGATCAATATATTTCCCCACCATTGCGATATTGACATCACCCTGCGGAGAAGCCATCGCTTCCACGACAGCATCCCATTCACCCAGATCAGCCTGGGGAACATCAAGATGTAATTTTTTCGCAACGATTTCGTCTAGGCCCTGTTCATGCAACTCTCTTGGGATCTTGTAGATATTATCGACATCCACGCCCGAAATGATCGCGGACTCCTCGACATTGGTAAAGAGTGCAACTTTTTTACGTTCATTCTCCGGTAATGGTTGCAACTCTGTACGACATAGCAAGATGTCAGGTTGAATACCAATGGAACGTAATTCTTTTACTGAATGTTGTGTTGGTTTGGTTTTTGTTTCCCCCACCGCCGCAATATAGGGCACTAACGTCAGGTGCATAAACAGGGTATTTTCTGCCCCTAACTCAAATCGAAGCTGACGAATGGCTTCCAGAAATGGTTGTGACTCAATATCGCCGACTGTACCGCCGATTTCTACCATGGCGATCTGAGCATCACCGGCACCTTCGTGAATACATTTTTTGATTTCATCAGTGATATGCGGGATCACCTGGACGGTGCCCCCGAGATAATCCCCTCGACGTTCCCTCTGGATTACATTCAGATAGATTCGACCCGTTGTGTAATTATTGCGCTTACCCATGGTGGTACGTACAAAACGTTCGTAATGACCTAGATCCAGATCGGTCTCCGCACCATCCTCGGTAACATAAACCTCTCCATGTTGAAACGGACTCATGGTACCTGGATCGACATTAATATAAGGATCCAGTTTTAACAAAGTGACCTTTAGACCACGTGCTTCCAGAATTGCCCCTAATGATGCGGATGCAATGCCCTTCCCCAGGGAAGAAACGACACCGCCAGTAACAAAAATGAACTTGGTCATTCGACTAACGTAATTATTAGCGGGTATGTCATGTCATTTAATACCATGATTAAAATTGGCCAGGGTGAAAATAGATGGGGGGAGGAGTCCTTATCGATTCGCTTGAAGTGCTTTGAACCGTTGGTATGTTCGATAAGGCCTGCTTTTTGTTCCATAATTCGCGGACGATGCTATCAGATATGGGCACTTTTCTCCATCTCGAAGCGTGCTATTTCGGTGATTAATAAGAACTATTCCTAAACTATTGCTTGGATTCATCCTGTTTTAGGACATCAATCATGTAGAATGCCTTGCTTTTGAATATGGCCTTTAGAATTTCTCCATCTTAATAAATGACTTTAAACGAATCATATAATTTACCTCGGGCAGCCTTCTCGATAACTTTTGCGGCACTGATGTTTGCCTCAATGGGTGTTGCCGTACGCTACGCCTCAGCTTCACTGCCAGGTGAGATATTGGTATTTCTAAGAAATAGTTTTGGACTTTTATTCCTCTTGCCCTGGCTCTATCACAGGGGATTCAATAGCCTCAAAACAAATCGCCTGCCAGCACATATTACTCGATCTGTCACTGGTTTGGCTGCCATGTATTGCTTCTTTTATGCCATTGCTCACCTGCCGTTGGCGGAAGCCGTATTACTCAATTTCAGTTCACCTATCTTCATAGCAATTATCGCCATGATATGGCTGGGCGAAAAGGCATCACGAAAGATCATATTGGCCATCTTTATCGGCTTCTCGGGTATCTGCCTGATTTTAAAACCAGGGTTGGGGATTATGTCTTCTGCCGCGCTAGTCGGTTTGATTTCTGCTGTGTTCGCTGCGATGGCAATGGTGTCTATTCGTGACTTATCAAAAACAGAACCAACTCGCCGTATTGTTTTTTACTTCAGCATTATAGCAACGCTGATCTCCACCATCCCTATGTTCTGGTATTGGCAAACACCGGATTTGAAACCACTATTAGCCATGATATTTGCAGGGTTTTCAGCTACGCTCGGACAACTCCTGTTGACTCATGGTTACAGTCTTGCACCTGCTGCGAGAGTCAGTCCCTACAGCTATAACACGATTCTATTTGCGGCAGTTTATGGCTGGCTATTCTGGTCTGAAAAACCCGATGTGCTCACGCTACTCGGCGCACTACTTATCATCTGCGCAGGAATCATATCCCTGTTAAGTTGGCCAACACGTAGTCTGACAGAACCTGATTAGGTTATTTTCATATCCTGTAATTTCAGGCCCTATAGCGATATACCTCTTCGATAAGCTGACGCATCACAATACCGAAAACTTACATTATAAGCGCAGTCACTTAAGCAGCCTTTCCACGAAAAAGATTATTAGAGAATCTCGTCATAAAACGATAGAATGTGAAGTTCGTAGGTGACCTCTATCACTAAAAATTATAATAAAACCATCATAATATTTTTATAACTTATTGTCTTTTATAAAAATTTTCAACCGGTAACTATCTGAAGGAGAGCCGGCATGTCAGACATTGAAATCGCACAAAAAGCGAACAAAAAACGTATTGTTGATTTAGCCAAAGACCAATATGGCATCGAAAGTGAACATTTGGAACCTTATGGTCATTACAAGGCAAAATTATCACTTAGTTATATTGAAAGCCTGAAAGATAGAGAGGATGGCAAGCTCGTTTTGGTCACAGCTGTCAGCCCAACCCCGGCAGGTGAAGGCAAAACCACGACAACAGTTGGTTTGGGTGATGCATTAAATCGTATTGGTAAAAAAGCCATCATGTGTCTTCGAGAGCCTTCACTGGGCCCTTGTTTTGGCATAAAAGGCGGTGCGGCAGGCGGTGGTTATGCTCAGGTGGTTCCCATGGAGGATATAAATCTTCATTTTACAGGTGACTTCCATGCCATTGGTGTCACCCATAACCTGCTATCGGCCATGATTGATAACCATATTCATCACGGCAATGAACTCGGGATCGATCCACGGCGTATCCAATGGAAACGTGTTGTGGATATGAACGACCGTGCATTGCGAAAGATCACCGTCGGCATGGGTGGTCCCATCAATGGTTACTTACGTGAAGATGGCTACGACATCGTGGTCGCCTCGGAAATCATGGCGATTCTCTGTCTGGCAACAAATCGCGCTGATCTAAAAGAACGTTTGGGTCGAATTGTCATTGGCTATAAGAGAGACAATAAGACGCCAATATACGCAAGAGACCTGAATGCCCAAGGTGCAATGGCCGCATTACTGAAAGATGCCATCAATCCCAATCTGGTACAAACGCTGGAAAACAATGTTGCAATTATTCATGGTGGACCCTTCGCCAATATTGCGCATGGCTGTAATACCGTTACAGCAACCAAGACTGGTTTGAAACTGGCGGATTACGTGATTACCGAAGGTGGCTTTGGTGCTGATCTAGGCGCTGAGAAATTTATCGACATCAAAACGCGCATGGCCGACCTGAAACCGGCAGCGATTGTTCTTGTCGCTACCATTCGTGCGATGAAATATCACGGCGGTGTAGCAAAAGATGAGCTGAGCAATGAAAATCTGGATGCACTGGACAAGGGTATGGTAAATATGGAACGCCATATTAAAAACATTACTGAAGTCTTTGGCCTGCCCTGTATTGTTTGTCTGAATCATTTCACTTTAGACACTGATGCAGAAGTCGATATGCTGATAAAACGCTGTGAATCACTGGGCGTAAAAGCCGTTGTCTCAAAGCATTGGGCTGATGGTGGCGCTGGCGCTGAAGATCTGGCAAGAGTCGTTGCTGATGTTGTCGATAATAATCCTGGTACACACACGCTCGTTTATGATGATAATCAATCTCTTTGGGAAAAGATTGAGGCCGTGGCGACGAAGGTCTATGGTGCGGCAAGTATCTCAGCGGACGCAAAAGTTAAACAACAACTGGAAGACTGGAACAAGGAATATGGTTCATACCCAATTTGTATCGCGAAAACACAAATGTCATTCACAACCGATCCGACTGCGATTGGTGCACCCACCGGACATAACGTACATATCAGTGAAGTGCGTCTGGCCAACGGTGCCGGCTTTATTGTTGCCATCGCTGGCAACATGATGACCATGCCGGGACTGCCCAAGGTACCTGCAGCAGAACGTATCGACATAGATGATGATGGAAATATATCCGGCTTGTTCTAAAAAGTCTGCCCTAATACGGCAATCTCACCCGACATGAAAAAAGCCCGGTTAGTCCGGGCTTTTTTCTCCTAAGGGTCATTCGGAGCATATATATCCTCTGAGCTTTTGTATTAAAAATAATTCCGAACAACGTCTTTATCGCATCCCCTGATATTAAATTCTATATATAACGATTTAGTTAAGTTGCGCGCCACTGCAGTAGCCCGTAGCGTCGCCTTTCTGTCCCTCGACAACTTGAACGATTGTATAACTGCCCAACTACCCTACTTGCTTCAGTTCTTCACGTATAACTTTACGCAATGCGTTTTCTAAAGATTTATCATGCGCACTAATGTAATCACGTAATGCATCATTGATTAGAGTTTGATAGTTACCACCACCCGCAGAATGAACCTGATTTTTAAAATGTTCGAGAATGTTCCCATCCAACCGTATGGTAATACGAACTTTATTTGGGTCGGGCTTAATAACAGCCCCTCGTTTTCCTTTACTGAAGTCTTCACTCATCATTTATGCCTCGGTAGTACTGTTTGATTTCGCTGCGATCTGCTTTTCGCGCTGAAATTATGCGGATACGATCATTATCGCGATCTGCATGAATAACATAGAGAATACTTAAACCAGGACCCATGCCTAATGTTTTAAATCGCTGCTCGTCGTGATCTTTATCTTCAATGGTGAGGGCATTCTCGTCCTCCAAAGCAAAGAATACCCCTAAGTATTGTTTTTTTGCAAAAGCACATAACATCAAAACTAACGGCTGCGCGTTTTTTGCGCATCCCTGTTGAGTCCCTTGTTAGCCATTACGTCATTTAAACTACCTGATACATATTTATGTAAGATACTAGAAACCAGTGTTTGATACGGTATGCCTTCCTCTAACGCTCTCCTTTGTATCGACTCTAAATCTCGACTGGATATCCTGATATTAATCCGTTTATCTTTTTTAAATGTTTCTTCCGCAACGGCCTGTATAAACTTTTTTCTTTTTGACGTTAATACAGACTTGAATTCTCCTGACTCAAAATCTTTTAGAATCTCCTTTTCTTCTTTATTTAATTTAGTTTTACTCATCATTCTTCTCCAGATACTGCTTTGTTGCTTTCCTACTGGGAATTACCGTTTTCAGAAATATTTCTTTTCGGTCTTCTACATATGGAACCAGATACACATAATCATCCATATTTAGGACAAAAATACGCTGGTTTGGATATTTGTCATTGTTTGGGTGCTCGATATCATCTATCAATGATCCTTGCTGCAAGAAGAAGACAACTTCTTCAAAAGAAATGCCTCTATTTTCTATAAGTTCCTGATTTTTATCGGGGTACCAATTAACGACTTTCATGAGTTGAAGTATAGCAGGAATGTGTGCCTATTGGCATCATGTCTTATTGAAAGGCTAACGTTTACATAAACGGCGCGCTTCTTTTGCGCGTCCGGCGACCGTAGGGAGCGAATTTGATGTTTTTGTTATATGATTTCATTGTTCGGTTAGTAGTTTGACAAATTCTCTAAGGTTCATGGAATAATTATTCCTTTTATTATCTTTCCACTCCACTCCTACTATCTGATCATCTTTGATTGCCACAGACGATTCACCACAACCTCCTAATGGCTGAGTCGTCTTTTCACTTGATATGGAAATTAAATGCTCAGTACCTACTTTAAATCTAGTGGAATCTACATAATCTCTACATAAATGTCCGGGATCACCAAGCAGAGTAAGCTTTTTGTTGTTGTATTTACCTTTAATAACATCTGTGATTTCTACAGTCATGCTTTCATATAGAGTTTCGCCATGTGGAAGCTTAGGGCCATATTCTTTTACAGTGGCTCTTACTATACCTTTATCACCTAAAGTATATTCGCTGAATTTACCTACATAATCACAGCTGCAAGCAAAAGAAGGAGAAGGGATTGAAAAGAACACAGTAATAAATACAAATGCTAACGAATATTTAAGTTTTAATTTGTTCATTTTACATCCCGAGCTAGACTCATTGGTCATATAACTTGTCGATAAACGGCCACTGGTGTGGCCGCTTATTTTTCTTATATAATTGACCAAAATTGCGCGTTTATTGGCTATATGGTGTAAAAACGAGCCATGATTGTTTAGTGAATGTTTATAATTACACTGTAAGTAGGCTATATTGTTTCTGAAATAGTCACTGGCGCGTTTATTGATAATTATTGGTAATAAGCGGCTTTGAAATTGATACACGATGCAAGGAGGCATTATGGACAAGAATTTTACCCCGAAGTCTGCAAAACTGATGGATCAAGTCAAGGAAACCCTTCGCTTTCATCATTATGCCTACAGTACTGAAAAAACTTATATTCACTGGATCCTCCGTTATATCCGCTTTAATAATCGTTGCCACCCTAAAGATATGGGTAAACATGAAATCGAAAGATTTTTAAGCCATCTTGCCATCAATCGCGATGTAAGTGCCTCAACACAAAATCAGGCATTGAACGCTATTCTATTCCTCTATAAGCATGTTTTAAAGTTACCTGTTGATATGAATATCAGAGCTATCAGGTCTGATAAACAGAAAAGATTACCTACTGTACTGAGTAAACAGGAAATTCAGGAAATATTTATCCATTTATCGGGTGTTAAATTACTGATGGTGAAGTTGATGTATGCAGCTGGGCTAAGAGTAACTGAGCTACATGATTTGCGTGTGCAGAATTTAGATTTTGATAATGATCAACTCTATATACGTGACTCTAAGGGAGGAAAAGATCGGATCAGCCTTCTGCCCAAAACACTGCTTGAGGGTTTGAAGAAACAAATTGAGTCCGTTAAATACCTTCACCAACAAGATTTAAAGGCTGGTTATGGTGAGGTTAGTCTACCTAATGCTCTGTCCAGAAAATATCCTAATGCAGGTACGACACTTGGCTGGCAATTTGTATTTCCATCAACAAAACTTTCTGCTGATCCTCGAAATGGATTGATACAGCGTTACCATCTCCATCTCTCTGTAATCAGAAAGGCAATAAAAGTCGCTGTGACCAAAACAAATATTACAAAGAGAGTTACAACACACGTTTTTCGACATTCTTTCGCAACACACCTTTTGGAAGATGGAGTAAACATCAGAATGGTGCAAACACTGTTAGGCCATAAAGATGTCAAAACCACTGAAATAGTCGCTCCTATGCGTCCTGCATCTGCGACACTTGTTCGTCGTGAACATCGTACACACATGTAATGGATAAAAGTGTTTCAGGAATAAAGAGTCCGCTCGAAACGTTTGAGGAAAATTAAATAATAGTTAGCTTTGGGGCTTGAGGACAAATCCACAAGGCAAATTTGTCATCAATGTAGATAAACGTTTCGGCGATGTAAACTTGATGGGTTAAAAAAAATAATAAAGTCAAAATAGAGAAATTGTGGCTGTTTTATAATTATACCCAGCCTTGAAAAAGGACTACTGCAATTGTTCGATGGCGTCTGATAGACGACTCACGGCAATGACTTCCATACCTTTGATATTTTGCCTGGGCTTATTTGATTTGGGAACGATTGCCCTTTTAAAACCATGTTTCACTGCTTCATTTAATCACTCAAGTCCATTTTGCACGGGTCTTATTTCTCCCGCGAGACCGACTTCACCAAAGACAATTAAATCCTGCGGCATAAGGCTATTTTTCAAACTGGATATGGCCGCCAATAAGATGGCTAGATCGGCTGCTGTTTCAGTTATTCTAATGCCACCGACTACATTAATAAAAACATCCTGATCAGATGTATTAATACCCGCATGCCTGTGTAACACTGCGAGCAACATTGACAGGCGATTTTGTTCCAGGCCTACACTGACCCGCCTTGGGTTGCCGAGAGGGGATGTATCAACCAGTGCCTGTACTTCCACGAGCAGTGGTCGTGTGCCCTCTCTTGTGACCATGATGACACTGCCTGTGACTTGTTCTTCGTGTCTGGAGAGAAAAATAGCGGATGGATTACTGACTTCTTTTAAGCCTTTATCGGTCATGGCAAATACGCCAAGTTCATTGACCGCACCATAACGATTTTTGACAGACCTGATCACGCGGTAACGGCTATTCGTGTCACCTTCGAAATAAAGCACCGTATCGACCATGTGTTCCAGAATGCGCGGTCCTGCCAATGAACCATCTTTTGTGACGTGACCGACTAGCAACACAGTCGTATTTGTTTGTTTGGCAAAACGCACCAATTGCGCGGCGGACTCTCTGACTTGCGCAACAGAACCCGGTGCGGACTGTAATAACTCTGTATAGACTGTCTGGATAGAATCAATCACCACGACTTCTGGTCTTTCAGAACTGATGACGGACAATATTCTTTCCAGATTGTTTTCTGTCAGTAGTCTGATTTTATCCAGAGCAAGACCCAGACGTCGACCACGAAGGCTAATTTGTTGCGCGGATTCTTCACCTGAAACGTAAAGTGTTTTAACACCTCCTGAATGACCCAACACAGAAAGTACCTGTATTAATAATGTTGATTTGCCGATACCGGGATCGCCACCGATCAATGTGACTGACCCAACGGCCAAACCACCACCGACGGCACGGTCAAGCTCAGCCATTCCGGTGTTTAACCTGGAAGATTTTGCAGCATCAACATCTTCCAGGGAACAAACTTCCGCGGGGACAGCAATATGATCCCTGTTGCGAAATGATTTAACATTTGATGTCGCTTCAACAACGACCTCCGTCAGTGTATTCCATGCCTGACATTCACCACATTGACCCGCCCATTTAGGCAGGGTCGCACCACATTCAGCACATTGATATTGAACCTTAGGCTTCGCCATAATTAAACTTTAACCGTTTGTGTACACCACAGAGTACTTCGTAAGGAATCGTCTCGGCATAATTAGCAACTTCTTCAACGGGTAACCCTTCTCCCCACAGAATAACCGGATCACCTGTTTTGGCTTTTGGTTGTGAACGCAAATCAACGGTTAACATATCCATTGATGCTCGACCGATGAGTTCAACTCTTTTTCCATTCACCATCACCGGTGTGCCTGACCGTGCATGACGCGGATAACCGTCGCCATATCCCGCTGCGACAACACCTACGGACATGTCTTCCGGACAACGCCATGTCGCGCCATAACCCACAGGCTCTCCTGCCTTGAGTTGTTTAATCGTGATTAATCTAGATTGTAGTGTCATCACCGGCTTTAGTTCTTCTTGCAGACCGTTGCTGTCGGTGAAAGGAGAGACTCCATAAAGCATGACACCTGGACGCACCCAATCAACATGAGACTCGGGGAAAGCAAGAAGACCAGCAGAATTTGCTATGGTTCTTTCTATTCTGGGATCTGTGGTCATCGCTTCGACAAT
>CAZDFI010000010.1:28350-31496 GCA_964504725.1 uncultured Enterobacteriaceae bacterium | reverse complement strand
AGCATTGAATTTGTTCAGATGTCATCGAATTCTCACGATCATTGGCACTGGCAAGATGTGTCATTAAACGAATATCCATCACACAGGTTGACGCTTTCAAGCGTAGATAAACTTCCTTTGCTATTCCCGGCAAAAATCCAAGGCGATGCATCCCTGTATCTAACTTTAACCAAATACTGAGTGGTTTTTTCAATTTTGTATGTTCTAGCATTTCAACTTGTGAAATGTCATGCACAACAATATCTAATTCTAATTCACTGATCTTAGTCAACTCTTCTCCAGAATAAGGACCTTCCAGAAGGATGATACGTTGCTTAATGTTTGCCTGTCGTAATTGTCTGGCTTCTTCCAGACAAGCGACACCAAATGCATCCGCATGTTCGAGTGCTTGTGCGATACGTGCGAGTCCATGTCCATAGGCATCCGCCTTGACGATGGCCATGATTTGAGAATCTGGAGCTAATGTACGGATGCGACTGAAATTATGACGAAGTGCGGAAAGATTAATGACAACCTCAGCGGGTCGACTCATTCATATCCTCCGTTAGAAAACCCTCCACGAGAAGCGGGAAAATTATTGTCTTGAATATAGTTTTCAAAGCGGGTGTATTGGCCCAAGAATGTCAGTATGACTTTACCAATTGGCCCATTACGTTGTTTGGCAATAATGATCTCGGCCTTACCTTTCTCCACAGTGTCTTCGTTGTACACCTCATCCCGATAAATAAATATAATCACATCAGCATCTTGTTCAATCGCGCCACTTTCACGAAGATCGGACATCACCGGACGTTTATTCGGTCGTTGTTCAAGGCTTCTGTTGAGCTGGGATAAAGCAACGACGGGTACCTTAAGTTCTTTGGCCATGGCTTTGAGTGAACGTGATATCTCGGATATCTCTGTCGCACGGTTTTCAGTGTTCCCCGCAACTTGCATCAATTGCAGATAATCGATAATCACCAGATCAAGACCATTATGCTCTCTGTATATTCGACGACACCGTGCCCTGATCTCGGACGGAGTTAATGCTGGGGTATCATCAATAAACAAGTTTGCATCTTTCAGAATTTCAACTGCAGAGGTTAACCTGGGCCAGTCTTCATCTTTCAGTTTACCGGTGCGTATTTTGTGCTGATCGATCCTTCCCAGGGAAGACATCATGCGCATGGCCAAAGAATCACCTGGCATTTCCATACTGAAGACAACAACGGTAAGTTTATCTTTAATCACAGCGTGCTCAGCTATATTGATAGCCAGTGATGTTTTGCCCATTGAGGGCCGGCCTGCGATGATGATTAGATCGGAAGGTTGCAAACCGGCTGTCTTTTCATCAAGTGCCTCAAACCCTGTTGCAACCCCTGTGATTGGACTATCTCGATGAAACAGTTCATCAATTTTATCCAGTGCGTTTACTAGTAAATCCTTGATGGTGTCATAGTTTCTACGACCTTTTGATTCTTTTTCAGCAATTTCAAAAACTGTTTGTTCAGCATGATCCAGAATCTGTTCATTACTTTGCCCTTCAGGGTTATAGACATTTTCACTGATTTTGTTCGTTGCTTGAATTAGCTGCCTTAAAATGGAACGTTTTCTGACAATGTCAGCATAGGCTTTTACATTACTGACGCCGGGAGTTCTTTCAGCGAGTGTAGCGAGGAAGGTTAAGCCACCCGCATCATCAAGTTGCTGATGATTTTCCAACCATTCTGCAACGGTCACGACATCATAGGGTTGGCCATCATCATCGAGAGCAGCGATTGCATGAAAAATCATGCGATGATCCTTACGGTAAAAATCATCCTCTGAAACTCTTTCAGAGACATGTTCCCAGACACTGTTATTAATAAGAAGGCCGCCCAATATCGCCAGTTCAGCCTCTATAGAATGCGGTGCAGCTTTTATCGAAGCTACTTCCGTATCGACAGTTTCAGGTGTATGTGCGGTTTCCTGCATTCACTCCTCCTGATGGAGTTTGTGATTGATAATTATCTCGGCATTGCTGGTCAACAGCTATGGTCAATATCCCTGGTCAACATTCATGGCCAAAAACACTGTAGAATATTAACTCTTTTCAGCAACAACAATTACTTTTACTTTGGCATCAACTTCAACATGCAAGTGTATATCGACTTCAAATTCACCTATTGTTCTTAGTGGCCCCTCTGGCAGGCGCACTTCACTTTTAGCCAATTCAGCACCCGCTGCGGTGACAGCTTCTGCAATATCTGCAGCACTCACTGAACCGAATAATTTGCCTTCATCACCGGCTATTCTTTCCAGTGTAATTTCTGTTGCATTCAGTTTTTCGGCACGGTCCGTTGCCGCTTTGAGTCCTTCAACCTGAGCTAATTCCAGCTCGGCACGTCGTGATTCGAATTTTTCAACGTTCTCTGCTGTCGCAGAGACTGCTTTACCGACCGGGATTAAATAATTTCTGCCGTATCCAGCCTTTACATTGACTTGATCGCCCAGATCACCCAGTTTGTTAATTTTTTCTAATAGTACGACTTCCATCTAACTTTCCTCACTTTCTAAACACACCATATCATAATTCGATACCTTAATTCAGGCTCATAATTATGGGCCTTAATTCAGGGTTGATCCTGATTTTTGTCATCGGGCCCGTTTGTCACTTTTGACCTGTTTTTCCATGAATCAACCAGGCCCAGGCAGGCAACAATCAGGATTGCCTGCGGCAGAAAAATCAGCAAAATATACATCATTACCAACCAAACTTGAGGCATACTTTTTTCGGCCACTATCCTGTGTACTGAAGCTAATCCCTGAAATAAATACAAAAATATCACGACTATCAGTATGTCCAGGCCAGCTGAACCCTGCTGCACACCATCGTTAAGCAGTAAAACTATACCTGTCAGTGACAGGAAAATAACTGCATTTGGTAACCTCAGCGCATAAAATTCCGTTCTGAACCCCCCCGGTTTAAACAGTACCGACTGCCACCATCGAGATATAAATGTTGTGACAATCAAGCTACTCGCTATGCCACCGGCCATGATGGCATTCATTGCTGGTGCTGCCTGCACCAGAACATCCTGATACTGCTCGCCACCGCCCTCAGGAAAAGCATTATTAATCAATAATTCCATCCACTGCAGCCACCATGCTGGTACGTCGGCTATCAA
>CAZDFI010000010.1:23349-28340 GCA_964504725.1 uncultured Enterobacteriaceae bacterium | reverse complement strand
CAATCAGAATATAAGCCGAGGCAATCGTACCCGCCGTAAAAACCAGCCATCCTTGTGACTGTGTTTGTCTTAGGACACTGCAACAAAAATACACAGGCCCCCAAATACCAAGGGCAAATGCAAATACTACCTGCGGGTTAATTCCAGCCAGAGCAACAAAAAGTACTACCACCAACAAAGAAATGAGCAGCACCTGCATTCCATATGCGGGCCCTTTCCTTAAGACGACCAGGCCGGCCGGCGCACCACTTAATAAATACGATAGCGGCGGAATTAACAATGAAATCACTGTTAATAGGCTAATTACAGTCGCTGCTTGCAGGCGTCCAAGCAGAATATAACTGCCAAGTGCACGCATAATTTTTAGCTAACTCCAGATGTATCTGAAGAAAAATTCATCAGACACTGGCCCTTATTATTTACGATCTGCTAGTGTGAATCGCAATAAGGCAGCAATGCTAAAAAACGCGCACGCTTGATTGCAGTCACTAACTGTCTCTGGTAGCGCGCCTTGGTACCGGAAATTCTACTTGGAACAATCTTGCCTGTTTCAGTCAGATAATTTTTCAGTGTATTCACATCCTTGTAATCAATTTCTTTGACACCATCAGCTGTGAATTTGCAAAAACGTTTACGACGAAAATAACGTGACATTTTATCAATCCTCTGTTTTTTCTATGGTTTCTTCGGGGACTTCCTCTGCAACAGATTCAGCTACTTCAGTAACATCTTCGCTCGCTACCTCATCAACTTGCTCTGCAACAGATTCAGCTACTTCAGTAACATCTTCGCTCGCTATCTCATCAACCGGGTTTTCACTTGATTCTGCTGCCTCAGTCTCTGCCGCTGCCGCTGCCTCAGTCTCTGCCGCTGCCGCTGCCTCAGTCTCTGTCTCTGATTCTGCCTCAGTCTCTGTCTCTGCCTCTGCCTCTGCCTCTTTAGCTTCAGCTTCTGCTCGGGTTTTTTCCGCCGCTGCTGCTGCTGCCCGAGATCTTTCTTCTGCTTCGGCCCTGAGCTTCGCTGAAGCTTCTTCCTCTTCCTTCATTTTTGCGAACAATGAAGTCTCAGTAACCGGTTCATCTCGTTTTATAATGAGATTTCGGATAACAGCATCATTAAATCTGAAAGCGTTGCCCAGTTCTTCCAATGGCTCGGCACCACATTCGATATTCATCAGCACATAATGTGCTTTGTGAATTTTATTAATTGGATAAGCTAACAGACGACGACCCCAGTCTTCGAGACGGTGGATGACACCACCACTTGATTCAATCATGGTACGATACCGCTCAATCATTGCGGGTACCTGTTCGCTCTGGTCCGGATGAACCATGAACACAACTTCATAATGTCGCATTTTTGCAATCCTCTTGGTTTTAGCAGCCCCCTGACTATTAATATCGCTATTTCACAGTGGAGCAAGAATTAAAGAACGCGGATTCTAGTGGATTTAACGAGAATATTCAAACAAAGGAACAAAATACCGCTTAACCTTGATGATTAAGTTCCCGTCCTTACCCTTGGCACTGCGGCCAATAGTCTTTGTGTGTATGGATTTTGCGGGTTAGTCAATACTTCATCGACTGTCCCCTGCTCAACAATTTTCCCCTGGTACATAACGGCAACATAATGCGCCAGATACTCAACCACGCTTATATTATGTGTAATAAACAAATAGCTAAGACCCATGGTTTGTTGCAGATCTTTTAGTAGCTCAAGAATTTGAGCCTGTACAGAAACATCCAGTGCGCTTGTGGGTTCATCACAGACAATAAGTTTCGGTTCCACAGCCAGCGCCCTGGCAATACATATTCTTTGTCGCTGCCCGCCCGAAAATTCGTGCGGGTAGCGATTTTTATGCGCTGACTCAAGACCGACCTTTTCAAGTAATTCATCAACACGCTTCATTCGCTGTTGTCTGTTACCACCTATTCCCTGGGCAACCATTCCTTCAGCGATGACATCTGCAATCATCATGCGCGGATTCATTGAAGAATAAGGATCCTGAAATACAATTTGAATATCTGATCGTCTTTGCCTCAAAGCCTTACCCTTCAACTGGGTAAGTTCCTGACCATCAAAGACAACGCTGCCATCTGATGCATGTAATAATTGCAGAATTCCCTTACCAAAAGTAGTTTTCCCTGAACCAGACTCACCAACCATCGCAACCGTCTGTCCGCTATAGATATTGATGGAGACTCCATCAACAGCACGCACATAAGCCACTGTTTTTTTCAAAATGCCTTTTTTAATCGGGAAATATACTTTCAGATCTCGCACTTTTAGCAAAGCTTGCTTGTCATCGCTTCCCGCCATTGTTTGCCTGGACTGTGCTTCAGAATCCCGTTTGGCCTTGCTTGGTAGCGCAGCAAACAGCTCACGGGAATATGGATGGCCTGGATTATCGTAAAAGGAATCTCTGGTATTCTGTTCAACGATCTTGCCATAACGCATTACGGCGACATTATCAGCCATCTCCGAGGCCACAGCCAAATCATGCGTGATAAATAAAATCGCCATACCAGTGTCTTTTTGTAACTGTCGCAAAAGATCCAGCACTTGTGCCTGAATCGTGACGTCCAATGCAGTTGTTGGCTCATCAGCGATCAACAGATCGGGTTCACCTGCCAATGCGATGGCAATCATTATTCTTTGTTTCATCCCACCTGAAAACTGATGTGGATACTCTTGAATGCGTCTTTCAGACTCTGGGATCCCTACAGCATTGAGTAGCTCTACGGTTCTATTCCGCTGTTCAACACCGCGCAAATTTTTGTGACGTCTTAATGTCTCGCCGATTTGCTGGCCTACTGTGAGCACAGGGTTAAGTGATGTCTGAGGTTCCTGAAATATCATGGCAATTCGTCCGCCACGAATATCACGCATCGCAAACTCAGGTAATGTGAGTAGATCCTTACCATCGAGAAAAATATTACCTTGATTGATTCGTGCGGCCACGGGCAATAAACGCATAATTGAAAGGGCAGTCACTGATTTACCACTGCCTGACTCGCCTAGCAGGCAGAATGTCTGCCCCCGATTAATTGAAAAACTAATACCGTCAACGGCACATTCGGCATTCTCGCCTTCGCCAAATGAAGTCCGTAAATTGATTATTTCAAGTAGTGGTGAACTCATGGTTTATATTATTATGTCTCTTCAATTGAATTATAGTAATTAACCACGGAGTACACAGAGGACACGGAGGAACTACTTTTTAAAGTTTTCATGAGCTTTACTTTTTTTTAATCTCCGTGCTCTCTGTGTGCTCTGTGGTTAATCTCTTTGGGTTTAATTTCCATATGCATCTCATCAACCTTACATCGCTTCGCTATCAAGTTTAGGAGGGACGGCACGAGGTTTTCTATTTTCATCAAGGGCAACGTAAGTCAGTTCTGCCTCGGTGACCTTGATAGTTTTCACTTTCGCCGGACTCCTTTGTGCATAGACCTCAACCTTGACGGTAATTGATGTTCGACCCACTTTGCATACTTCAGCATAACAACTGATTAAATCCCCCACGAAAACTGGCTGATGGAATTCAAATGAATTTACAGCAACGGTCACCACTCTGCCTCTGGTACGTTCCAGGGCTGCTATGCTCCCGGCAATATCTACTTGCGACATTATCCATCCACCAAAAATTGTCCCCGCAGAATTCGTATCCGCAGGCATTGCTGCAACGCGAATTGCAGGTTGTTTATCGGGCAACACTGTTTTTTCCTCATTCATATTGTATGTCCTTTATACATTGCTTCTATTGATTGCTTATATTTTTCCATCACTTTGGCTCTTTTCACCTTGAGTGTTGGCGTAATAAGATCCTGTTCTATGGTCCAAGGTTCTATAGTGCAAGTCATCCTCCTGATTTGTGCGTATCCTGGAAAACTTAGCAGATTGTGAGATATTCTTTTTAACAAGAGTTCTTCGATTTCTGGTTTTGTAAAATCACTCGCATTATATCCATATTCTTTGGCAAATCGATTCCATAGATCTTTGTCCAATAAAGCAATTGCTGTTAAATAAGGTCTTGCTTCGCCTAGAATTATCACATGTTCAAAAAATGCATCATCCGCGATAGCTATTTCCATATCCGATGGCGAAACTTTTTCACCATTGGCCAAAACAATAATCTCTTTAATTCTTCCCGTAATATAAATGTAATCATCTTCGATCCTCGCCTGATCTCCAGTGTGCAGCCAACCGTCACTATCAATTACCCTATCTGTCTCTTCAGGGTAATCCCAATAGCCGAGCATCACGTTGTCACCTCTGGCAAGTAATTCGTCATTTTCCCCAATACAGACCTCTACATCTGGATAGATCGGTCCAATACTGGCAGGAATATTATGATCTATCCGGTTAACGCTGAGAACAGGGCTTGCCTCCGTTAATCCATAGCCCTGTAACACTGATATACCAAGGGCAATGAATATTCTGGAGATACTGGGAGGCACAGGTGCTCCGCCGACTATACTGCCCCTAAGCCTACCTCCAAAACGTTTCTGTATTTTTTTTGCGAAAAGTAAATATATTAAAGGCCAAAGTAATAGTGATAAAGAATATTTCTCCCGTCCCTGAGTATATTCAAAACGTCTCCAACCCACATCAATAGAGGAATAAAATAATTTTTTTATTAATTTTGATCGGCTATCAATATTCTTTTTTATTCTTGCGTAAACACGCTCGTATATTCTTGGTACTGAAATAATAGCAGTGGGTTTAATCATTATTAAGTCTTCGGCTAAGTGCAGAATGCTTCGAGAAAAAGCTACCGTCGACCCTGCCATCATTGGTAAATAGTAACCTATTGTTCGTTCCAGGGTATGAGAAAGCGGCAAGAAAGAGAGGAATAAATCCGACTCCGTTATATAAAAAGATCTTAAACCGCTATACGCATTTGATAGAATATTACGATGACTGAGCATGACGCCCTTTGGATTACCCGTGGTTCCAGATGTATAAACAATGGTTGCCAGGGCATCTGG
>CAZDFI010000010.1:0-23339 GCA_964504725.1 uncultured Enterobacteriaceae bacterium | reverse complement strand
CCGAGGGATCAATGATTAAAGGATATCCTGTCTCATTTGGCAACCAATCTGGCAAGGCGATCAACTTTACGTGATTAGCAGTGTTAATTTTTTCAATCGAAATAATACGATTGACCGCATCAATGCAAAGATTATTTTTTTTAACAATTGACCATTGCTCAGCATCACTAATCACTAATAGTTTTGCACCACAATTACCTAGAATATAAGCGGCATTCTCTGTGCGATCATGGATGGACAGAGGAACAATGACTAGTCCGAGACCCAAAGCAGCTTGATCGAACATAACCCATTCACGACAGTTTTTTGCCATTATCGCAACACGATCTCCCTTCTCCAGAGATTCACTTTGCAATGCCAACTGCCACCGTGCAACCTCGCATTCCATTTCATGCCAGGTGGAATCTTTCCAGATGGCAAGTGCTTGATCAAAGTATCGATAGGCGATGGTATTGGGAGAACGTCTAACTCTCTCTCTGAATAGCCCCGGCAACGTCACGGCAACATCAGCCGGAATGGTCGAAGCAGGTACGGTTACTTCATATAGTTTGTTTGATTTCTGAACTATTCTCTCAGGCATGCAATTAATCCTTATGCCAGTACATTATCAAAATCTGTATCTATCACACAGCTTTCCATGCTGCATCTGCGGTAAATCGATCTCCATATTTGTCTTCAAGTTCCTTTAATCGGTCGATAACAGTCTGGCTGCCTCTTTGCTCTACATAATGCATTGGGCCACCGCGGAAGGGGGCAAATCCGGTACCAAAGATCATACCCACATCAATCAACTCCTTATCTTCAATTACACCTTCTCTTAAACAAGCGATTGATTCATTCAGCATCTGTAATATTAGCCTATCGGTAACATCTTCAGAATGACTATATACACTGTCGGCATCAACTTTATTTTTCACCTGTTTGCCATTTTTATATTGGTAAAAGCCTTTTCCACATTTTACACCGAGCTCCCCAATTTCAACTTTTTTGCGTAATGCCTCTGGCACACTCAAGCCTAATGCCGCACCTAAAATTTCTGCAACAGATAAACAAATATCCAGTCCGACGGTATCAGCCAACAAAATGGGCCCCATGGGCATGCCGAAATCAGTTGCAGCCTTATCAATGACTTGCGGTGAAACACCCTCCTCCAGTAAATTAACGGCTTCCATAAGATAAGGCATTAAAATTCGATTCACCAGGAATCCCGGAGAACTTTTCACAGGTAAAGGTAATCGATCGATGCAACGACAGAATTTTGCTGCCTTGATTTTATTTTCCTGAGAAGTTTTATTTCCTTCGACGATTTCAACTAACTGCATTTTTGCAACAGGATTAAAGAAATGGATTCCTACCAGCCTGTCGGGTTGTTTTAGAGTTTCACTCAACTCATCCAGCGGGATGCTTGAAGTGTTTGTTGCAAGAATAGCGCCTTGTTTCAGTAATGGTTCTAATTGGCTAAATAGCGCCTGTTTTGCCTGTTTATTCTCAATAATAGCTTCGATGATGACATCTGCTCTCTTTACACCCAGGCCGTTATGGTCAGGAATTAACCTGTCTTTGGCTGCTTGAACCAGATGATTCACCTTCAGCCGTTTTTTAAATAATGTATGTGCGCGCTTGATTGCCGGAGCAATATATTTAGGCTCCCGATCTTGCAATGTCACCGTCAGTCCTTTAAAGGCACACCATGCAGCAATGTCACCTCCCATAACACCTGCGCCAATGACATGGACATGCTGCGGTTGAAATTCAACACCTTTACCGAGAGATTTGAGTCGCTCCTGTAATAGAAAGACACGCACAAGATTTTGTGCTGTGCCTTCTGTCATCAGTCGTGTGACTGAGGCAGCTTCTTCCATGAGCATGATTCGCTCTTCACCCCCATATTTCTCCCACAAATCAATCAGGGCATAGGGTGCCGGGTAATGCGCCTTGGGTGCACGTTTCGCGACCTGCTTACGCAGATATTTGGCCAACAAAGGCCTGATTAAGCCAATATTGGCAATTGATTTGAGCTTGCCTGCATGCTTGATTTCAGGACGTTTTAATATCACCATTTTCGCTGCACGCTTGAAATGCCTCTGCGGTGTGATGCTGTCGACAATGCCCAGCTTTTTTGCAGCACGTGCATTCACCGTTCGCCCACTTAACATCAGATCCATCGCTGCCGGGGCACCAATCAGACGTGTCATGCGCATAGTTCCACCCCACCCGGGATGAATCCCAAGAAGCACTTCAGGCAGGCCAAGACGTGTCTTTGGATCATCCAGGGCAATGCGATAATCACATGCCAATGCCATCTCCATCCCGCCCCCAAGACAAAAACCATTAATCAAACTCAGTGTTGGGAAAGACAATGCCTCCAGTTTGTCAAAGGCAGACTGTCCGACTCTGAGTAGATCCAGTACTTCTTCCTCACTTTCAAGTGACGTAAATTCTTCGATATTCGCGCCAGCAATAAAACCATTTTCTTTATCCGAGAGAATTATTAATCCTTCAGGGTTTATTTCTGCTAATTGATCAAGAATCAAGAAAAACTCTGCAAAGACATCTGAAGATAAAACATTTGTACTACTTTTGGCCTTGTTGAAATGCAACCAGACGATATCATCTTCGTCAGTTTCAAGATGCCAGTTTTTCCATTGTTTATTTGTCATGGGTTTATTAGCTATGATTTTTTTTGACATTGATCATTCCTTCAATTCAAAAATCAATATTTATTGATCGATATTTTCTATGCACTATCTCGTTCTAACATCATCGCACCACCCTGCCCGCCGCCAATACATAATGAAGCGATCCCCCTGTTTGCATTATTTTGTTCAAGCAAATGACAAAGGTGTAATACGATTCTGGCACCACTGGCGCCAACGGGATGTCCAAGACTGATGCCACCTCCATCTACATTCAGCCGTGCTTGATCGATTTCACCAATCGCTGAACGTGTGTGTAACTCTGACCGGCAATAGCGACTGTCTTTCCATGCCTCAACGCAAGCCAGAACCTGAGCGGCAAATGCCTCATTGATTTCCCAATAATCTATGTCTTCTACTTTTAGTTTGTTGCGTTTTAGAATCGGTGACATGGCGTGTGCCGGACCCAGACCCATTTGGCTCGGGTCAAGACCTGCCCACTCACTGTCTGCCACCCTCGCCAGTACAGGTAATTGATGTTTCTTCACAGCATCTTCACTGGCCAGAATGACCCAGGCGGCACCATCCGTTATCTGTGAACTATTCGCTGAGGTGACATGACCAAATTCCCTGTCAAATACCGGCTTCAGGGTCGCCAGTTTTTCGATGTTTGCATCAGGCCGCACGCCATCATCGTAATCATAATATTTTCCCTGACTGTCATACAGCACTTCAATTTCAGATAAGCGACCCTGTTCATTTGCAGCGCTCAGACGTTTGTGACTTTGCACTGCATAGGCATCCATCTGCTGACGGGTAATTGAAAAACGATGGGCGACAATTTCTGCGGTTGATCCCATGGATAATCCTACCACCGGATCTGACAGACCCTTAAGCAAGGCAATCACTGGTGTTAACAAGGCGGGACGAAATCTGATTAACAGTTTTAATTTACTACCTATATCTCTTGCTGAAGAAAACTTTCCAAACCAGGTTGCCATGGCATTACTGAACAACAGTGGTGCATAACTCATTGCCTCTGCACCCCCTGCCAGAATTAAATCTGATCTTCCCATCGCAATATTTTGTGCGGCACAATCAATTGACTGCATTCCAGATGCGCAATTTCGCTGTACCGTCCATGCTGGCACGTGCTTGCCACAACCCAATCTAAGCGAGACGACACGGGCAATATTTGCTTCATCAGCCGTTGGCATAACACAACCAAGAATGACTTCATCGAATTCTGCTGGATCAAATGATTGTCTGGCGAGTAATTGCTGTCCTGAATAAACCGCTAAATCCGAAGCTGTAAATGGGCCGGGAATACCACGTGCTTTAAGAAAAGGTGTTCGGCTTCCATCAACGATGAACACTGACCGACTGGATTTTTTACTTACCATAAATCAATCTCCATTCCATGCCTTACCTTACAGCTATCAGACCTACAAGTAATTTAATGATTCGATGTTGATTCCTCTGAGATTAGGCCTTTTATTTAGTAGTTTCCATCATTATTTCCTGACTTAATTTATGAACCTCGTAATCTTGGGTCAAAAGCATCGCGCACTGCGTCAGAAAATAAATTGGCTGCCAGCACCAGAACAAACATGAAAACGAATGCTGCCGCCAAAGACCACCAGACAACAGGTTCACGCGCCATCTCCAGGCGTGCACTGTTAATCATATTGCCCCAACTATGCATGCTGGGATCAACACCGATATTGATGTAAGACAACACCGCCTCAGCCAGCACCAGTCCACTGAAATCCAGTACAATTGAAATCATCACTATATGCATTACATTCGGCAACAAATGTCGCAGTATGATGGTGAAATGACCCACGCCGAAGGCCTGCGCAGCCTGCACATAATCAATCTCTCTCAACTTCATGGTTTCGCCTCTTAGCATCCGACAAAGTCCTGTCCAGCTGGTGATCCCCAAAATAATACAAAGAAATAACAGGCGCATATCTGCGCGCTGTTCCAGACTGACAAAATCATCTGCATGATTTGCCATGTAGACCTGTAACATCAGGATAGCTGCCGCAATCAATAAGACGCCAGGGATAGAGCTCAGCGTGGTATAGAGATATTGAATCACATCATCTATCCAACCACGAAAATAACCCGCCATTAGACCCATTAGTATGGCGAAAGGCAACATCACCAGTGTCGTCAATGTGCCGATAACCAGGCCGGTTCTGACACTCTTGAGTGACTGATAAAAAATGTCCTGGCCAACCTTATCGGTACCAAGGATATGATAATAATTTGAGAGATACAGTAAGGTTGTCAAGGAAATAATCACGACACCCAGTGTGATATGAATGACCCTCCAGGGTACCTCACTCTCTTTGTTGAGTGTGTTATTAAATACATTTATAAATGACACATTGCTGCGCCATTTAATCGTGAAGAGCATGGCACAGGAAACAAAACACCAGATAAACAAACCAACAATAGATCCTGTAAGAGATTTTAATAATAAATCGCCTGTTTTTTCCTGCTCAGGTTCGGACAAGTGTGCCCCACCATAATCCAAACGGGGATATTCACGTAGTGTGGAACCATCCGATACTTCAATGGTTTCCTTCGAATAAGCATGTGATGCAAACGGCGCAGAATATGTTTTTTCGTCCTGCTCTCGCAAATGTGTGATAGCCACATCCAGTAAACTTAATATTTCTGTTGAGTATTGTGTTTCTTCATCATGCACTTTCTCCAGGCCTGGATGAAAATGAATTGAATCGATTAATCCAATCAGAAGATAAAAAAATAATATTACTGCTGAAGCCATGGCCATGGGATTGCGTGCAACTGTTCTCCATGGTGCCCTGAGATGTTCCTGTCTACGCGCATAACAGACAAAGATAAATACCATCGCAAGTAATAATAAAACAAGACCATCTGTGATGAATAAGACAAGACCATCTGTGATGAATAGCATAAGACTACTTTTAATGGATAACAGCGTCGTCATTTATTGCAACCTTACGCGCGGATCAACCAGGGTGTATGAAATATCCGTCATTAATAAACCAATGATATAGAGCACTGAGCCTAAAAAGACCATGGATCGGACAATAGCAAAATCCTGGCTACTAATGGCATCGATGGTATAGCTACCCAAACCCGGTATAGAGAAGAATGATTCAGTAATCAATGAACCCATAAATAGCAATGGCAATATAACAACCACACCGGTAAGAATTGGAATCATCCCATTCCTTAACACATGACGATACAACACTACGCGTTCTGATAAACCTTTCGCTCTCGCGGTGCGTACATAGTCCTTATTCATTTCTTCAAGAAATATGGTGCGGTACCACCGCGTACTGGCACCGATGCCACCAATAAGACCGATTATAATTGGTAGAACGATGAACTTTATCGAATTCAACCCAACGTCATATCCTGAAATAGGTGCTAGATGTAATAGTTTACCGATAACAACTTGTCCCCAGATAATATAAAACAAACTAGAGATGGACATCATCATCACACAGATCACAACACCCCATATATCAAGATAGCTAGCCCGAAAAAAAGAAAGCGTTAAGCCGCAGATGATATAGGTAAACAACCCAAGGAAAAGACCCGGTAGTGAAATCGACAGACTCGGCCACATTCTTTGACTGATATCATAATTAATATCCCTACCACTGTCGGAGCGCCCAAAATCAAATACAAACAAACGCACTGACTTTTGGAAGAAGATCGTATGGGTAATTTTATTCTTTCCATCTGCTTCCGAATTCCAGAGCACCGGTTTATCGTATCCGCGTTCATACTTCCACTTTTCTATCGCCTGTTCCGTTACACGCTTCTGACCAAGATGCATACGCGCCATATCATCTGGAGTATTCACCACAAAAAATAAAAGAAAAGTAATTACATTCACGCCGATTAAAATGGGAATGGCATAGAAAAATCGACGAATGATATAGGCCGTCATAATACCGCCGACCTTTCTCTGCGTTGATGATATCGAATCGCTGGAACAAGGCTCAAACCTAGAATAACCACGATCAAAATGACAGGCCACCAGACAGGGGAATTCCATTGCTCGCGTTGCGTTTTGCGTGTCACTGGATCAATACGTTTATATTTTAATTTGTTATTCGCCATCAAATTTGGCTTGGCATTTTTATACCAACCGTGATGTAAGGAAAATGCGACAGGGTGATATCCCCATAACCAGGGTGAATCTCTTCGCACAATTTCAACCATCTGATCGATAATCAACTGCCTTGCTTCACCATTACTGATATTTTTCATTTGATCAAACAGTTGATCAAACTCCTCGTTCCTGTAATTGGAGGCATTCTCACCATTAATTCCAAACTTGGAATTGGGGCCATAAAGCAAGAACATAAAATTCTCGGGATCCGGGTAATCTGCATTCCATCCCCACTGGTATATCTGTGCTGTCCCTTTCAGCATTTTTCCTTGAAAACGATTGTAATCTGTCGCCCGAATCACCAATGAAATACCCAGCTTATTGAACTGTTTGCGTAGCCAGTCAAAATTTGCCTTACTGCCAGGGCCTGCTGCAGGTGAATCAAGATAAAGCACCAAACCCTGTCCAGTTTCCAAATTTCTACCTCCGGGATATCCAGCCTCAATCATAAGCTGTTTCGCGAAATCTATGGATTTACGTTTAGCTTTGCCATTGACCCAATCATAGACGTATGGATTTATCCCAGCTTCACCTGTCTTGTTCCCGAATATCCCCGGCGGCACCGGGCCTTGTGCCGAGAGTCCACGACCATTAACAAAAATGCTGATGAATTCCTCAAAATCAACGGCAATGGCAATAGCTTGTCGCAATTTTCTGGCACGTTCACTATCACCACCAACAACTTCATCACGCATATTAAACCCGGTATAGTGAGTCGAAGTTGTTACTGCTGTCAGCAATTGAATTCCTTTCTTTTGCATCTCTTCTGTTAAAGCTGCTTCCCCTTGGGCATTAAATTGCACTGCCTGATCAAAACTGTCTGAGACAATACCGGATGTATCATAATACCCCTGTAAAAATTTACTCCATGAAGGAATAGATTCCTTTTCCAGGCTGAAGACTGCCTTGTCAACAAAAGGCATGGCTTTGCCGGCATCTTCTAATAAACCAAGTGCCGCATCATTTTCTTCGCCTTTTTCTGGAAAGGTTTCACCACGAAAGTTTGGATTTCTTTCCAGTACCATGCGCAGATTCGGATTGTTCTCAGTTAGCATAAAAGGGCCCGTACCTATTGGGTACCAGTTCAGCGTGATATTCCGATCAGACATACCGGCTTGTGAATAAAACAAATCAGCCTCCCATGGCATGGGCGCAAAGAATGACATAGAAAGCCAATATAGAAATTGAGGGTATTTTTCTTTTAAAACAATTTCAAATGTCAAATCATCAATGACTCTCGCACCTTCAAGATCATATTGTCGTAAATCAAGAAATAATTCTTTTTCTGATTCTTTATATTCCTCTGTAAGTTGCGTAGTAAGTTCAGATAAGCCCAGAATGTACTGACTCATCAATCCAGCAATGGGTGAATGTATCTTTGGATGTGCCATGCGTTTGATTTGATAAACATAATCATCTGCAGTTAATTCTCTGGTTCCTGTTTCCTCGAAATCATTCAAGACATGGATACCTTTTAGATCTTTTTCTTCAAGTTGATGATAAATGTAATCATCCGTTATTCCAGTAGCCAGGGCGGGATGTGGTTGATACAACACACCTGATTGAATCTTAATCCGATAGATTACCCGGGATATTTTTTCGGAGGGAGAATTTTCATCAATAATATTTCCTTCACTATCCTGATAAACAGCAACAGGCATTTCTGTCGCCGTTAAGGGAATGAGTTGGTATGGCCGCTTAAGAAAATGATACTGCAAAGGTGATTCATAGATTTGCCCAAGGAAGACATATTCATTCGAGCTATATGAACGTGCAGGATCAAGATGTTTAGGTCTTTCCGAAAATGTGTCGTAATAAATATTCCTGTCGCCTTCGTCAACTGGATATGGATTGTTCAATGAAGAATCTGAACAGGCAGAAATTAAACAGGCCACAAGCAGCAGAGATAGTCGATAAATAATTTGCATTTAATCCATTTTTAAATTTAAGTGTGAAGTCTGCCAGTATTTTTTGTGCAACGGTATAGTTATATTCTGAACTCATGCCCTTGATTCATGATCTGAAACAACATGATCATACTATAATGAATTCAATATAGTATGATTCAGAATATGTTTTTCAGATTGTTCAAATTTCTGTAAACTTTGAGAGTCAGCGAAGATTCAGGTTCCAATAATTATTATTAAGGATTTCAACTATGGGGTTTTTAAAGGGTAAACGCGCATTAATCGTTGGGGTTGCCAGCAACCGTTCAATCGCATGGGGAATTGCAAAAGCGATGCATCGCGAAGGTGCAGAATTGGCATTCACCTATCAAAACGACAAATTAAAGAGTCGTGTTGAAAAATTTTCGGCTGAACTGGGTTCAGAAATCACCATGCCTTGTGATGTTGGTAGCGATGAAGAAATTGATAAGGTCTATCAAGACCTCGGAAATCAGTGGGATAGCATGGATATACTGGTACATTCAGCAGCCTTCGCACCCAGAGAACAACTTGAGGGCAGCTATATGGACAGTGTCACACGAGAAGGCTTCCTCATGGCACACGACATCAGCTCATATAGTTTCGCAGCATTGGGAAAAGGCGCCAGACCCATGATGGCAGGGAGAAACGGTGCCATGCTGACCTTGAGTTATATCGGTGCTGTACGTTCAATGCCTAACTACAATGTCATGGGTGTTGCCAAGGCCAGCCTCGAGGCAAATGTTCGCTATATGGCATCCAGCCTTGGTCCTGAAAATATTCGTGTCAATGGTGTCTCAGCAGGTCCAATCAGGACATTGGCCGCATCAGGAATCAGCGGCTTGAGAGATTTTCTGCATCACGTAGAGAAAGCCTCACCTTTACGCAGGAATGTCACCATTGATGAAGTCGGTAACGCCGCTGCATTTCTGTGTTCAGATCTGGCCTCTGCTATCACTGGTGAAATTACCTATGTTGATTGTGGATACAACTCTATCGGTATGAGCTAGTTTTTTAGATTAATGTCACTTCGAGGTAATAATCACCTACTTTGGGCAATCCTTGCTGGCGCCCTGGCGGGCATATTGTCGGGCTGGTATTTTGGTCAGTCCATGCTTGCCATAAAATGGCTTGGAGACATGTTCCTTAATGCTCTGAAGATGACGATTATTCCATTGATAGTTGCCGCAGTAATTACAGGCGTCACATCAATGGGCGATATACGCAAATTAGGCCGAGTAGGTGGCCTGACCATCTTTTATTATGCTTCAACAACAGCACTGGCCGTTTTAATTGGACTGGTGGTTGTCAATCTTATTCAGCCGGGTAGTGGCATTACAGAACTCAGTACTGTTGTCCCGGACAAGGTCACTGAAAAAACGGGGATTGGTTTTCAAGATATCATTCTTTCATTGGTGAACCCGAATTTAATACAGGCTGCCGCAGAGACTAAATTATTACCAATTATTGTTTTCTCGCTTTTCTTTGCAGCAGCACTAACAACGATTGGCGAAAAGGGGCTGCCGGTCATACGGTTTTTTGATGGACTCAACGATGTCATGATGAAACTTGTGATCTGGCTCATGTATCTGGCGCCTGTGGGTATCTTTGCCCTGATATCTGCCCGGCTGGGTGCCGCGGGTGGTGGCGAGGCCTTCTGGAACGAAATCCGTTCTGTCGGTTGGTATTGTGTCGCAGTAATACTCGGTTTATTTATTCACTTCCTGATGCTGATTGGCATACTAAAACTGTTCAGTAATTACGGAATCACTTATTTAAAACAAATGATGCGTGCACTAATCACAGCATTTGGCACCGCCAGCTCATCAGCGACACTACCCTTGACCATGGAATGTGCAATTGAGGCTGGTGTAGAAAAGCGCGCAGTAAAGTTTGTCTTACCACTAGGTGCCACTGTGAATATGGATGGGACAGCATTGTATGAAGCCGTTGCCGTCATGTTTATTGCACAGGCGTATGGCTATAGTATGGGTTTGACGGAACAGATTATTATCTTTGTGACTGCAACACTGGCAGCAATTGGTGCAGCCGGCATCCCTCAAGCAGGTCTTGTGACCATGGTCATTGTCCTGTCCGCAGTCAATTTACCTTTGGAAGGTATTGGCCTGTTACTGGCAGTAGACTGGTTTCTTGATCGCTTCCGGACTATGGTCAACGTCTGGGGAGACAGCACGGGTGCAGCAATCATTGAAAGAGTGATACCTGACTAGAGGTTATTCGAATTAATACTGGTACTCGCCTTATCCACTAATTCGTCGACCATTGATGACCATTCATCATTAGATTTCGATTGAAGTAACATTTCTTTAGTTTTATCAATATCTTCGTCTTGCAGTGTATCTGGATATCCAATTTTCGAAACAGCGATAACACCATAATCTTCTTTACCAATCTCTGCCCCACCAAAAGTGAAGCCTTTTTCAGCAGGCTTCCCCAATTTGAATGCTGTACGTAATATTTTTCTGTTAACTGAAACATCATCACGAGTCACAGCATCTGCCTGCGTCCATTCAAATTCTAGAGACTCTGCTATTTGTGACAGATCTGAACCTTGCTTTAGTTGCTCAAGAATCTTTTGACCTTTTTCCTGTTGCATTTTACTTGCTTGCTCAGATTTAAGAATTTGTGTTATTTGTTCTTTCACAGCTTCAAACGGTTTTTTCTCAGCAGACAAATGCTCCAATACCTGTAAAACAACAAGATGATTATTATTTAATTCAATCGCCTCACTATTTTGACCAGATTTTATCGCCTCTGCGTCAAAACTCGCGGCAAGTACCTTTGGTTCAGCAAACAAACCGGTTGCATTGTTACGACTAAAATAATTACTTTCCTGAATCTCAATATCGATTTCTTCGGCAGCAACTTCCAGTGAATCCGCATGTTCATAAGCCAATGTGACCAATTTGTCAGCCAGGTCAAAATACTTGTATTCTGCTTCCGAATTTTTGTAATCTTTTTCGACTACTTCTTTAACGTTTTCATACGTATTTTTGGCACCACCCTTGATACCGTCAACTCTATAAATATGCAACCCTCTATCTGTTCTTTTAACTTCGCTGAGCTCACCTTCATTCATGGAAAAAACTTCTTCATCAACTTCTTTAGGTAATACGCCCCTGGCCAGATAACCATGTTCACTCACCAACATATCGGGCTTCGATCCATCATCATGTTTTTCGGCGATATCTGTAAACGGAACCCCTGAAGCAATTAATGCCCTTATTTTCTCCGCCTTGCTGTTGGCAAGCTCAATTTCTTGATCTTCAGCCTCTGGCGAAAGTTTAATATCGATAATATTAACTTTTCGTTGCTCCTTTACATCATATTTGTCTTTATTATTGTCATAATAAGTACGTAAATCTTCTTCGGTGGCTTCTATCTCTTCAGCCAGTTTTTCTATAGACAATTCCAGATAAGCAACCTTGACCTGTTCTGGTTCTGATAACCCTTGACTGGTCTTGCCGTAATATTCCTCAATTGCATTATCACTTATGTCAACTGAATCTTTCAGTTCATCCGCTGACAGGATCACATAGGATATATCGCGTGTCTGCTTGCTAATACGGGTTAACCAGACTGCCTCTTTTTCCGAGACAAACGTACTGTTTGTAACTGCACTCTGCATTTGATTAGCCATCAATTCCAAACGTAATTGGTACTCGAAAACTGCTGGTGTCATACCCAGTTGCATGACACCAATTTCATATGCGCTACGATCGAATCCATTTTCACCATTGAATACTTCAATATTTCTGATTGTTTTCCTTATTGTCGCGTTGCTAATCTGTAACCCATGATCAATCGAGGCCTGATTCACAATCTCATCCCGTATTAATTTATCCAGCGTTTGTTTCTTTAATAATTTTTCTTCGCCAGGCGCAAGTGTTTTTCCGGTGTATTTTTGCATTTGGTCACGAAAATTATTGTAGGCTTGTTGATACTGCCTCAACTTAATATCTTTGCCGTTCACTGTTGCAACAATCGGTTCTGAACCTTGATCGGCGAAATTAATCCCCCATACGGCGAAGGTAATTATCACCGCTCCTAGTATGGTCCATGCAACCCAACCTGCAGTCCAATTTCGAATTTTTTGCATTAACATAATTCAGTATTACCTATACATTACCCAACAAATTAATTTCTTTATTTTTAGCATTAACAACCGCCTGTTATGCATCTGTATCTTGAGTAATTATATTGTCAAAATACGCATCACCAAAACCAAAAACGGGCGCCCCCTTCAACGGGAACGCCCGCAATCTATTGGCGGAGTGGACGGGACTCGAACCCGCGACCACCGGCGTGACAGGCCGGTATTCTAACCAACTGAACTACCACTCCAGCTGTTATTGGTGGGTGCTGAGAGGCTCGAACTCCCGACATTCGCCGTGTAAAGGCGACGCTCTCCCAACTGAGCTAAGCACCCCAAATATACTACGTGCTAAGCACCCTTTGGAAGGCGCGCTAGTTTATTGCATCCTTGAGCGCTTTGCCAGGCTTAAATCCTGGTACTTTTGAAGCCTTGATTTGAATCTCTTCACCAGTTCTTGGGTTACGACCCATTCTTGCTTTACGATTACGTACAGAAAATGTTCCAAACCCAACCAAGGTAATGGTGTCGCCTTTTTTTAATGCTTTTGTGATTGACTCAATGGCAGCATCGAGTGCGCGTCCTGCGGATGCTTTTGATAGATCGGCGGAGTTGGCGATAGATTCAATTAAATCAGCTTTGTTCATTTTGTGTTCCCCTTAAGAATTAAAAAGAGCTCTCCGCACTGATGCAGTGAGCCAGTGAAATCAGGTGTTCCAATAAATTTGGCAAGATTCTTTTCCAGCGAAGATTTTATACCAAGCGAATAAAAATCAGTCAAGCGAATCGGCCTGAAAACGGCAATTTTATTTGCTTTTAATAACTAGTGTGGTCTGATGACGTCTTTTCCTGACTCTGCACTCACTTCCTCAGATTTAATCAGCCCGCCTGATTTATCATTTTCAGAGAACATCTTAGGGGTTGTTTTTAATGCAATCTCGAATACTTCATCAATCCATCTTACTGGACGGATGTCCAGATTCTGTTTTATGTTATCCGGAATCTCTACGAGGTGCCTTTCATTCTCTTTTGGGATAAGAACAATTTCGATTCCACCACGTAATGCTGCCAGCAATTTTTCCTTGAGGCCACCTATAGGTAAAATCTCACCACGTAAAGTTATCTCGCCCGTCATGGCAACATTCGCTCTGACCGGTATCTCCGTCAGAGCAGATACCAAAGACACACACATTGCCACACCCGCACTTGGGCCATCTTTTGGTGTTGCACCTTCAGGGACATGTATATGAAAATCATGTTCTTTATAGAAATCTGATGTAATTCCCAGCATTTCACTGCGACTCCTGACCACTGTCATTGCCGCTTCTATTGATTCTTGCATAACATCGCCCAACTGCCCTGTTCTAGTCGCTTTGCCCTTACCGGGAACAATGGCCGTCTCTATCGTCAGCAGATCTCCACCCACTTCTGTCCATGCCAGTCCTGTGACTTGTCCAATCCTGTCTTCTTCCTCAGCCAGTCCAAAACGAAAGCGCTGGACCCCGATTAATTTCTCAAGGCTTTCAGGGACAACATCAATACATTCTATAGACGGATCATCTAATATTTTCTTTACAACCTTGCGACAAATATTTGCAATTTCCCTGTCAAGACTGCGCACACCGGCCTCACGCGAATAATAACGGATAATGTCACGAATCGTGTTTTCCTCTATCTTGATTTCTTCAGCCTTAAGTCCATTTTCCTTCAATTGCTTGGGGACTAAATACTTTATCGCGATGTTTATTTTTTCATCCTCTGTATAACCCGAGATACGGATAATTTCCATTCGGTCAAGCAATGGCCCTGGGATATTCAGACTATTCGCTGTTGTAACAAACATGACATCAGAAAGATCATAGTCGACTTCGAGATAATGATCGGCGAAGGTATGATTCTGTTCGGGATCAAGCACTTCTAATAATGCAGAAGCTGGATCGCCACGAAAATCCATCGCCATTTTGTCTATTTCGTCGAATAAAAAGAGCGGATTTTTCTTTTTAATCTTGGCCATACTTTGAATTATTTTTCCAGGCATGGAACCAATATAAGTTCTTCTGTGTCCGCGAATTTCAGCTTCATCTCGTACGCCACCCAGTGACATACGACAGAATTTCCTATGGGTTGCACGGGCGATTGATTTTCCGAGTGAAGTTTTACCCACGCCAGGAGGACCTACCAGACACAAGATAGGGCCCTTCATCTTACGCACTCGATTTTGTACTGCCAGATATTCCAGTATCCTTTCCTTAACTTTTTCCAGACCATAATGATCTTCATCAAGGATTTGTTCAGCTTTGGCCAGATCACGACTAATCTTGCTTCGGCTCTTCCAGGGAACACTCACCAACCAGTCTATATAATTTCTGACAACGGTCGCCTCGGCAGACATCGGAGACATCATCTTCAGCTTGTTAAGTTCGGAAGTAGCTTTCTCCTTCGCTTCCTTGGGCATCCCCAATGTTTCTATTTTTTTGGCAAGATCCTCAATCTCATTCGGCGCATCTTCCATCTCACCCAATTCTTTCTGAATAGCCTTCATTTGCTCATTCAGATAATACTCACGTTGACTCTTTTCCATCTGGGATTTGACACGTCCACGGATTCGTTTTTCAACATGCATCAGATCGATTTCTGATTCCATCAGCCCAAGAATACATTCCAGTCTTTCTTCAATGCTGAGCATCTCCAGAAGATTCTGTTTTTCTTCCATTTTTATCGACATATGTGCTGCCATGGTGTCAGCCAATCGACTCACATCATCAATCCCTGAAAGGGAGGTGATGACTTCTGGTGGAATTTTATTATTCAGCTTAACGTACTGCTCAAACTGATTGACAACGGAACGACTTAATACCTCAAGCTCCTGCTCATCGCCACTCACTGATTCAAGTCTGGAAGCAGTGATCGAAAAACCACTATCTGTCTTAACAAATGACTCGATGCTGGCACGGTCTGATCCCTCGACTAATACTTTTATTGTGCCATCAGGAAGTTTTAATAACTGTAATATGTTGGCGATGGTGCCTACAGAATAGATATCATCAATGGAAGGATCGTCATCAGCTGCACTTTTCTGTGCTATCAATAGTATTTTCTTGTTACCTTCCATTGCTTCGTCCAATGCCTTGACAGATTTTTCTCTGCCAACAAACAAAGGAATCACCATATGAGGATATACCACGACGTCCCTTAAAGGTAAGGCTGGGTAAATGTTATCTTTTTCTGTACTCATATTCGTTGCATCTTCCTGCGTGAGTCATAATTGATCTGAATTTGTGCCATTCAGGAACTATATGTGGACACATATTCCTCATTTCAAGGGCTGGTGGCACAACAATCTCAGGTTATTGTGCATCCCCTGAATAATTCCACCTGAAACTACATTATTCCGGGTAGCCGGGCTTTCCTGGCATCATGACCGAGTTATTCTGCTGCTGCAGAAACTAACTCTTCCATCTCGGGTCCGTCATAAATCATCAACGGTTTAGATTCGCCATTAATCACGGCCTCATCAATCACCACTTTTGAAACGGACTCCATCGAAGGCAAATCATACATGGTATCAAGTAAGACATTCTCCATAATTGAACGTAAACCACGCGCGCCTGTTTTTCTTTTCATGGTTTTTTTGGCGACTGCATTCAAAGCGTCATCACGGAATTCTATCTCACAGCCTTCCATCTCAAACATTTTTGCATATTGCTTGGTAATTGCGTGTTTCGGTTCCACCAGGATTTGAACGAGCTGACCTTCATTCAGTTCATCCAACGTGGCGGCGACAGGCAGGCGACCCACAAATTCAGGGATCAAACCGTATTGAATTAAGTCTTCTGGTTCAACGCTCTGCAATAGTTTACTCACGCTTTTCTTTTCATCCTTACTCTTGACCTCTGCAGAAAAACCAATGCCGCCCTTCTCGGAACGTTGGCGTATGATTTTATCGAGCCCGGCAAATGCGCCACCACAAATAAACAGTATATTAGCTGTATTTACCTGTAGAAATTCCTGCTGCGGATGTTTACGACCACCTTGAGGCGGCACAGAAGCCACAGTACCTTCGATGAGCTTCAATAATGCTTGTTGAACTCCTTCACCGGAAACATCGCGGGTGATGGATGGATTATCAGATTTACGTGATATCTTGTCTATTTCATCAATATAGACGATACCATTCTGGGCTTTATCAACATCGTAATCACATTTTTGCAGTAACTTCTGGATAATATTCTCGACGTCTTCACCCACATAGCCTGCTTCGGTCAGTGTTGTTGCATCAGCAATGGTGAAAGGGACGTTGAGTAATCGCGCCAGGGTTTCAGCAAGTAAGGTTTTACCACTTCCGGTAGGTCCAATTAGTAAGACATTACTCTTGGCAAGCTCGACATCGGATGTCCTGACAGCTTCTTGTTCCAGTCTCTTATAATGGTTATATACCGCAACCGAGAGAATTTTCTTGGCATGTTCCTGGCCGATGACATATTCGTCGAGAATAGTGTTGATATCATGGGGCGTGGGTAATGAACTGCCCCTACCTGCAATCGGTTTTTCCTGAATTTCTTCACGGATAATGTCATTACAAAGCTCTACACACTCATCACAGATAAAAACCGATGGCCCCGCAATAAGCTTACGTACCTCGTGCTGGCTTTTACCACAAAACGAGCAATACAGGAGGCGATCACTATCGTTATTGTTACCCTGTTTGTCGTCACTCATAAAAACACCTCGATTTCAGTCAATTACAATCTATTACTACAGAAAGCTATCTGCCCATTCTACACAAATTTTTATGCAGTCTCTTCCTCAGCAAGCACTTTTCTTTCGGATAACACTTCATCAATCAAGCCATATTCTCTGGCCTCTTCAGCGCTTTTGAAATTATCCCGCTCGGTATCCTCTTGAATCGTCTCCAATGACTGTCCCGTATGTTTCGCAAGAATTATATTGAGCAGTTCCCTTGCTTTCATAATTTCACGTGCATGAATGTCAATATCTGTTGCCTGACCCTGGAAACCACCTAATGGCTGGTGAATCATCACTCTGGAATGTGGTAAACAATAACGCTTGCCCTTGGCACCACCTGCCAGTAACAAGGAACCCATACTGGCTGCCTGTCCTACACACATGGTACTGATATCAGGTTTTATAAACTGCATGGTGTCGTAGATAGCCAAACCAGCGGAAACAGAGCCACCGGGGGAATTTATGTAGAGATGAATATCCTTGTCAGGATTTTCTGATTCCAAATACAAAAACTGGGCAACGATTAAATTCGCAACAGTATCCTCAACTGGCCCCACCAAAAAAACCACTCTTTCTTTCAGTAGACGGGAGTAAATATCATAGGAACGCTCGCCCCTGGGGGTCTGTTCGACCACCATTGGGACCAGATTAAGAGATTGTATCTCATTGTTTTTCATAATAATTATTATCTATATCCTTTTATAATCGGTTCAGGCACATTCAGTCTGCCTTTAATTCATTAAAGCGTCAAACGACAATTCAGTTTCATTCACCTTGGCTTTATCCATGATCCAGTTAATCACCTGCTCCTCGAGCACCAAAGCCTCGATTTCAGCCAACCGGTTTTTGTCTGAGTAATACCAGTTAATCACCTCTGAAGTGTCTTCATATCCTTCTGCTGCCTTTTCAATCTTAGACCGAACTTTTGACTGATCAACCTTGATTTCGTTCTCTTTGATAATATCTGCAATCAACAATTGTAAGGTGACTCTCTTTTCAGCTTGCTCATTAAACATGGAAGCATCTCCTGCCGGAATATCACTTTCGCTCAAACCCTGCTGCTGCAATCTTGACTTAAATTGTGCCTGTAACTGAGCGATTTCATTTGCTACTAACGTCGAAGGTAACTCTATCTTGTTGGACTCATAGAGTACTTCCATGACGTTTTCTTTCACTTTGGTGAGTGATTTCTGTTCAGACTCACGAACCATATTTTTGCGAACTTCTGCCTTAAATTCCTCCAGACCGCCGTCCGTTACGCCCATAATGGAAAAAAATTCGCTATCCATCTCAGGTGAAACTAATTCATTAACGGTTTTTACATCTACATCAAACTCAACATCTTTGCCTGCGAGTTCTTGATTGGCATATTCGTCAGGAAATTTAAGCTTGAGAATTCTATGGTCTCCAGCCCTGGCACCCAACAGACCCTCTTCAAATCCCTCGATAAACTTGTTAGCACCCAATTCAAGATCAACGTCTTTTGCGCTACCCCCCTGAAATTCCTCCCCGTCAATTCGACCGATGAAGTCAATCACAACGGAGTCACTATCAACCGCTTCTCGTTCTACAGCCTCCGGCTTACGGTGTTGCTTTTGCAACACCTCTATCATCTTGTCAATATCATCGTCCGATACCTTACACACAGATTTTTCTATGATTAGCTCTTCTACAGGGGATAGATTTATTTCTGGCAGTACCTCTATTTTTGCCGTAAAAACAAGTCCTTCTTTTTGATCCGCATCGAAATTTTCCAGTTCTGGCCTGGTAGCGGGCCGTAATTTTTCTTGTGTAATCGCTTCATACAAACTGTTTTGCATGACTTCACCGATTACTTCCTGACGAACTTTCGTGCCATATTGTTTTTCAACGATTTTCAGAGGCACCTTGCCCTGGCGAAAGCCCTTTATTCGTGTTGTCTTTGTCATCGACTGCAATCTGTTCTGCACTTCGGTGGCAATCTTTTCTTCCGGCACTTCTACTTTTAACCGTTTTTCCAGAGGTCCGGTAGATTCAACTGATACTTGCATTTCTGTTCCTCTAAATTTCTCAGGCTCAAATTACCTGAAATAATTTAAACTTAATTATAGTTAATAATAATGAATTTAATGGTGCGAAAGGAGAGACTCGAACTCTCACGCCTTACGGCACTGGAACCTAAATCCAGCGCGTCTACCAATTCCGCCACTCTCGCATTGGGTAATCGAAACGACATCACCTTTTTAATGGATGAAGTTGAAGCGCGGCTATTATAAGGCCCGAACTACGCTTTGTAACCCCCAGATTAGTCATTGATTTATATAATTTTTATAGCAATACTCAAGGCTTCCGATTAAATGGAAGGTCTTTCAATTAGGTATATAGGTGAATACTTCGGCACTTTTCTGTTCATGTTTGTGGCTCTATTTGCTTGCCTTGATGTCAAAATGTTTTTATTCGGTCTGTGTTTATTCGGCGAACAAAAATTCATTTCTCGAAAGCGAAGGGCCATGATTCATGATTAATAATACACAATGGACAAACCTGTTATCAATTTTTGCACTTTCGTTTGCACTGATTGGAATCAGTTTATCAAAAGACACCCTCGATGAATTCACACCTGAACAAACCATCGATACTGGGAGAAAAATCAAGGTTGTGGAGGTCTTCTGGTATGGTTGTTCGCGCTGCTATTCTTTCGAACGTCATGTTGAAAAATGGCTGACTGAAAAAGAAGATTATATCGAGTTTGTACGTATTCCTGGCGCACTGGGAAAAAACTGGCTTCCCCACGCCCGTGCATACTATGTGGCAGAAAAACTAGGTGTCATAGAGAAAATACATCGACCACTATTCGATGCAATTCACAGAGAGAAAAGAAAAATACTTGATAAAGAAAGTCTTAGAGATTTCTTTGCTGAATATGGCGTTGATGAAGGTAAATTTGACGAATTATATCATTCCAAAGAAGTTGGACTTGATGTGAAAAGATCCTACGCCTTTGGACAACGATATGGTATCAGGGGTGTTCCAGCCATCATCATCAATGGAAAATACGGCGCCAACGTCTCAGTGGCAGGAGGCTATGACAAGCTGATAGATGTCATCAACAAGGTTGCGGCAAAAGAATATGAAGAATATGGCAAAACGGAAATTCCAGATCGCGATACGACCAAATACTGGAAACAACACTGAGAGCAGCTGCGCTTAGATACACTCCTTTCCAAAATATTTGCATATTCTTCGACATTTACGTGTGCCTGTCCTGGGATTGATAACGCAGTTTTCGCCCCACGTATCACATACAGTTACACATTGCTTTTCTTTTGCCTCTGTTTCTGTTGCGCCAGGGATGATTAAGTCTCCAGACCGCACATCAGATTTTAGCTCTTCAGGTTGAGCTCCATATAGTGGCTCATCCGTATTTTCAGCGAGAAGTAGTGTCCCTGGCAAAGGATCATTGTGATTGAACACACTTGGTGCTTTATGAAGATAGTTTTCATGGGTAACAGCGTTCACCTGCATGACGCAGAACGCGAAGATAAAAATGGCTAAAGATGTTTTTAAGGTTTTCACAAAATAACCTGCAATTGTTAAATGTCAAAAAATACTAATCTAGATTTTTAGAACCGTCTTCGAATAATAGTTCCGATAACAATACATATATATATGGTTTTTCAGGATAACACCAGAGTGGCGGCAATTGTTTTAGAGAAAAACAGCTAAAACGCGCATTATGGGCGGACCGTCAATTGGCAATCAGCATGAATTTTCCTTTCCCTGGAGTCCTGTCAATACTGTACGCTGGCATAGTGAGATAATTGAACATGACCGCTTGTGCTGGATAGCAGTCTAATTTTTTCTCAAGCCTACACAAGACTATAATTGGTCTATAATCACACAATCCAGATCAATCCGAGAATGAATATATGAAACCCATCGTATTTACTACTCTTGCTGTTATCTCAGTTAGTGCTTTGGGATTTTGTATTTCTTGCTAGCAGAGAATGCAAAAGCCCTTTCCGAAGAAGGGGCTGAGGTTTCCACTTTCCCTTGCATTAATCAGAAGTTACAAAGAATTTTGAGAATGTGAACTCCCGCTTACGATCCATCACGGCCGTTCACGAATGATCAATCATGACCCGGTTACCATTACCAGAATAGGATATAAATCCATGCCCAAAGATTTCGAGATTTACTGCCGCACACAATCCATAGGAGAAGAGATCGCGAATAGCGTAAGCCACGGTATTGGCATGATGGCGGCGATAGCGGCCCTACCTATTCTCACGGTTGCCGCAGCAAAACAAGGGGACGTAGCAGCAATTATTGGCGCAAGTGTTTTTGGTGCAACAATGATACTACTGTATTTAAGCTCCACGCTGTATCACGCACTGCCCGCCAGTAAAGCCAAACGATTATTTCAGGTTCTGGATCACGCAGCGATATTTCTACTAATCGCAGGCACATACACCCCCTTCACGCTCGGTGTGCTCTATGGTGCATGGGGCTGGACACTTTTCGGACTCGTGTGGGGTTTTGCAGTCATCGGCATCATACTAAAGGCCACAACCTGGGACCGGTTTCAATCGCTATTTACATACATGTATCTAGCTATGGGCTGGCTGGTAGTTATTGCGATTGTGCCCCTGTGGAATAATATGCCCTTATGGGGTCTATTATGGTTACTGTGTGGCGGACTCTCATACACGGTTGGAGTCGTGTTTTTTGCCTCCGATAGACTGCCCTACTTCCATTTCGTCTGGCACCTGTTCGTTATTATGGGCACCACATGTCACTTTATCGCAGTACTGTATTATGCTAGCTAGTCCTCGCGCAAAAGTCAGTGGTAAAAATTTGTATCTAATTACCGCATGAGTTTCCCATAAGTGCTTCAATGAGAAAAATCGGTGGGCCGTGTGGGGGTCGAACCCACGACCTTGGGATTAAGAGTCCCCTGCTCTACCAGCTGAGCTAACGGCCCTGCAGATGTATCGGTGAAAAATGGGGTGACTGATGGGACTCGAACCCACGACCACCGGGATCACAACCCAGGGCTCTACCAACTGAGCTACAGTCACCATAGAGTATTTTTTTGGCGCGCCTGGCAGGATTATTCGGTACGTCGTGTACCTCACCCTCCGGGCCAGCGTCACTTCGTTCCGCTGTTCAAAATTGTTCCAGACAATTTTGTCGAACCTTCTACGGTTCGAGTAAACCAAATCATAAATGAAATATGGCAGATCATTTGCCATATTTCATTTATGGCGCGCCTGGCAGGACTCGAACCTGCTACCCTCGGCTTAGAAGGCCGATGCTCTATCCAAATGAGCTACAGGCGCATTCTTTAAGTCACGCTAGACTACACTATAAAAATTGGTCGGGGCAGAGAGATTTACTCCGGGCTTCCTGCCCTACGCCCTACGGGCCGCGCTTTGCGCGTTCAAAATCGATCCATTCGATTTTGTGAACTCCTTAAAAAGAGTTCCATCTTCTTCCCACCAACTTCTTAAAATAATCTGGTCTATTTTGTGAAGACCAGATTATTTTAAAAATTGGTCGGGGCAGAGAGATTCGAACTCCCGACCCTCTGCTCCCAAAGCAGATGCGCTACCAGGCTGCGCCATGCCCCGATGCCAGATATTCTGCCACACGCCATCCAGTACTCCATCAATATCAGCTTGACGGAGTACCAGCGGCCGGATTTCGCGGGGGCACGATGATAAAGCCCGTCCCTGAGCCAGTCAATTTCA
>CAZDFI010000009.1:38165-42865 GCA_964504725.1 uncultured Enterobacteriaceae bacterium | reverse complement strand
TCCTTCTTTTCGTTTGCTGGTGTATAACACCTCCAGTTTGGCACATAGATGCCGTGTAAGAGAGGAGGAGTCCATCCCATTGCTTTCAGTATTAAGCAGACATTCGAGTTGATTGTTTTAACGTCCGCTATCCAGTGCGATCTCAACCGGTCGACGCAACACATGCACTAAATCTACTTGCCGGTGTTTCAAATCCCAATGTTTTGCGTGGCCGTTCATTTAGCTGACGAGCCACTGCATTGTGTTTGCTTGTGAGTGTACCGACAAATCCGTTCCTTTTGGGAAGTACTGCCTAAGCAAACCATTGGTGTTCTCATTAGAGCCACGCTGCCACGGACTACTTGGATCACAGAAGTATACATCGATATTTGTCTCCATCGTAAAGTGTCTATGATCAGCCAGCTCTTTGCCTCTGTCCCAGGTCAGTGATTTGTAAAGTTCGCTCGGTAATTTCTTTGACTGTTTTATCAATGCCGACACCACACTCTCGGTGTCTTTATTCTTTACTTTAGCCAACATGACATAACGTGTATGACGTTCGACCAGTGTCGCTATATAACTATTTTTTGAGCCTGCAATGAGATCGCCTTCCCAATGACCTGGAACAGCACGATCTTCTACTGAGGCCGGTCGCTCTCGGATTGACGCCATATTGGCAATTTGTCCAAGCCCATTCTTTTTAAGACTCGAATGTTTAGAACGGCATATCGTGCGTTGGCTTCTAAGGTACTGAAGCAGCTCCTTTTTTAACACGCCCCGGGCTTGAACAAACAGGCTTCTATAGATGGTCTCGTGTGACACGTGATGATGCTCTTCTCCTGGATATTAATTCTTGAGCCAGCCTGCGATCTGTTCCGGTGACCAATTTAACTGCAGCTTTGCTGCGACGATTCGACTCAATGATCGGTTGCCAGCAAGTTTACAAGGCTTCGGTCGGTGTGCGCGATCCCAGGCAGCTTGATCAGCTTGCGTGGCTCGATAATTATCATAGCTTCCATTGCGTTTGATTTCACGGCTAATCGTTGAGGGCGAGCGACCCAGTTGAGTTGCTATCGCACGCATCGATAGGCGACTTGCAATCCCTCTGGAAATCTCTTCACGTTCACAAAGCGTCAGTGCCAACCTGGAACGCCGTCTGGCAGGTGGACGAATGCCACCACTAGTAGCCAACTGACCATATATGGATGATGACGGACGCTCAAATACTCGCCCAATGGCTTTAAGGGATTCACCACGTTGCCAGCGATCCCACATCTCTGTTTTTTCGACTCTGTCTGGAAAATTAGCTCCAGACATTTTCACCCGAATATGTCCTATATTCGTCCTGATTCGTTCTACCTCCTGCACACCCCTCAAGGGGGTACCGAGGTCCATGCAGTCGTGTGCCGCTGTATATTTTATTCGAGTTCTGTAAGTCATATTCAACACCCCATCTTTTTGTTATAAGATTAAAGTGTTGCGTCGACCAGTTGAAATCACCAGCGAAAGCGGATGTTCTCATAAAAAGATAGGATAATAGGACGATACAACTTCCTCAGCGATAATAGGGGACAGACCACGGTTTCCAACTTCCTCAGAATCAATAGGGCAGTGTCGATTAATATGAATAACATTGAGGGTATGGTTGCTAGTGGTGGTGAAGCCAAGTCTGTAATCGCTGATGGTCAGGTTTTAGTCAATGGATATGTAGAAACCAGAAAACAAAAAAATTGTTTCGAGTGATATCATAGAATTTGGGGAAGAAAAAATCGCATACAATGCAAACTAAAATCATAAGAAATCAACCGAGGCGATGTGGATTCATTGCCCATGTTTGTAACTTAAGGTAGTAAATATGGAAAAAGCTTATCGCATCACGGTCTTTGTTCCTCCAACTCAGCTCGAAGAGGTGCTTGATTCTATCACCAGGGTTTTACCTCCGGACTCCGGTCAATATCGCGAAGTATTTTGGTGGTCGTCTCCCGGAACAGAACAGTTTAGACCGCTTGAAGGATCGAATCCCACTTCGGGGTCATTAGGCGAGCTTAGCCGAATGGATTCGATTGAGTTGAAATTTCTGGTGCCAAGAAATAAAGAACTTCTGAATAAAATAATCGAAGAAGGCATTCGCCCTGCTCATCCTTGGGAAGCACCCGTCATTACTATAGATAAATGTCGCATCGCTGGAAATCCCCCAGATTCGAAATAATCGGAAAACTAATTTTCGTTTAATCCTCGTTTGATCCACGTTTTACTATTATCATTGCCGCCATGAAATATTTGCCAATTTTTTATGATTTATCTGTGCGGCCTTGCCTTGTAGTTGGGGCTGGAGACATTGCTGCGCGTAAAGTTCGGCAGTTAAGAAAAGCAGAAGCCAGTGTTACTGTCATTGCTCCAGAAATTTGTAAAGAACTAAAAGACCTGGCGGATAATAACGAAATTCATTACATCGCCAAGCGATTTTCCGAAGCTGTGCTTGATAACAAAATGTTAGTGATTGCAGCAACAAATGATCAAGCTGTTAATAAACAGGTTTCAGAACTTGCCAAGGCGCGAAATATTCCGGTTAATGTCGTCGATAATCCTGAGCTATGCAGTTTTATTATGCCTTCTATTGTTGATCGTGATCCGGTTCAAATTGCGATTTCAACAGGAGGTGCATCTCCTGTTTTAGCACGCTTGCTTCGAGCCAGACTGGAAACATTAATCCCTGCCTCCTATGGTAGCTTAGCCCAAGTGATGGGTAAGTTCCGCGGGCATGTCAGACAACGTTATCCAAAGATGCAAGAGCGACGCAGGTTCTGGGAGCATATTCTGCAAGGCCCTGTGGCCGAGATGATTTATGCAGGACAAGATAAAGCCGCACTGAATGCATTAGAAAAAACATTACAGGAAGAAGATCCCGACATTGATCAAACAGGAGAAGTCTATCTGGTTGGTGCAGGACCCGGTGATCCAGATCTGTTGACCTTCCGGGCACTAAGACTAATGCAGCAGGCCGAAGTTGTGCTTTATGATAGATTAGTTGCTCCGGCGATTGTTGATTTGTGTCGTAAAGATGCTGAACGTATTTATGTGGGTAAAAAGCGCGATCAACATTCCCTGCCTCAGGAGGAAATTAGTCAGCTACTGGTAGATTTGGCCAAACAGGGAAAACGTGTGCTAAGGCTGAAAGGAGGGGACCCGTTTATCTTTGGTCGAGGTGGAGAAGAAATAGAATTGCTCACAGGTGAACATATCCCATTCCAGGTGATCCCAGGCATAACTGCAGCTGCCGGTTGTGCAAGTTATGCGGGGATCCCGCTCACACACCGTGATTATGCGCATACCTGCGTATTTGTTACCGGACATCTAAAAGACGGCAGCATGGATATGAATTGGGAAACTTTGATTCAACCCAGACAAACTATTGCTGTCTATATGGGGGTCATGGGACTGGAAGTATTCTGCCGAGAGTTGGTTGCGCATGGTTTACCGGAGACAACACCAGCAGCATTGATACAGCAGGGAACAACACCTAAACAAAAGGTTTATATCAGCGATTTGGGAGCCTTACCTGAAATACCCAAACAACACGACATTAAGCCCCCGACAATGATAATCATTGGTGAAGTGGTTAAATTACATGAAAATCTTTCATGGTTTGAGCCCCTGAATAATGCCCCTGAATAATGCCCCAGAATAATATCCCAGAATAATGCCTGAATAATGACAGATACGGCGTCTATAAAAGGGCAGGAATTTCCACCTAAACCAAGGGAACCAGATATATCTGAATGTTGCCAGCGCAATTGTGTCAATTGTGTATTTGTCTATTACCAAAGAGCAATGGATCGTTGGAAAAAAAAGGTTGATGATATTAAGGTTGGCAATTCCTGAATGTCCAGGCGATATAAACAGTGTTAGTCGATTCATCATCTGTATATGGATTCGGAAAGCTCACTATATGAGATTCAGAAGACTTGAAAACTGAATCAAGAAGTTGAGTAAATTCTTTTTCTGGAGGATCGTTCGACCAAAGTCCGAATATACCACCGGGATGAAGCTTTTCAGCTATCTTTGCCAGTGCCGCCTCAGTATAAAAAGTGCTGTTTCCTGAATTAAGCCAATGACTCGGTGAATGATCGATATCCAGCAACACAGCGTGTACCAATTTGTCGGGATCTGCGGGATCGAAGCCACCGGATGATGTTGCTACTTTAAAGAAGTCTGCATGAACAAGCGTACAACGCTGATCTGACGTGAGTTTCTCGCCAAGTGGTACCAGACCACGCTGGTGCCAATCGATCACTGGTTTCATTACATCAATTACCCTAAGCGTTCTGATTGACCGGTCTTCCAGTGCTGCAACGGCTGTATAGCCCAGACCCAGGCCACCGACCACGACGTCTAGTTCATTTTCATGGCCATGTTCTTTAAGTGCGGCTAGCCCGAGCTTTGATAGTTCAATCTCGGCTTCGGTAAACAGGCTGGACATGAGGAAGTCATCATCCAGCTTTACTTCGTAGAGTATCTCTCCATTAAGTCTGGGCTCTGACCGGCGTCGGAGACTGATGTCACCTAGTGGGGTCTTTTGATAGTCCAATTCTTCGAATACTAAGGCCATCTAACTATTACAAAAGCAGGTCAAAATGAGGACGATAGGAATCATCTAAATACTATAAAACCGGGTTAAAAGGAGGACGATAGGAACCATCTAAATATTATGGGAGTTATAT
>CAZDFI010000009.1:19411-38155 GCA_964504725.1 uncultured Enterobacteriaceae bacterium | reverse complement strand
AGTTGATAATATTATTGCTGAATCAAGGCGTAATGCCGAAGTAAGAGGGCACTCTTATCGCGATCAAGCTCTCAAGATGTTTCCCTGGATCTGTGGGAAATGTAAGCGGGAATTCACCCGGGAAAACCTCATAGAACTGACGGTTCATCACAAGGATCATAACCACGACAATAATGCAGCCGATGGCAGTAACTGGGAATTATTATGTGTCTATTGTCATGATCATGAACATGCGAAATATCTTGATGCGGATGTTTACACGACTATTGGTAATAATGAACTTGAACGGGAACGTTCAACCAGTAAGCCATTTGCGAATTTGAAAGATTTATTGAATAAATAATGAAGTTTTAGTTGGGGGAAAACAAATTATGTTCAAGCGTGAGAAAAGATTGTGAGACGTGCATATAATTTTTGTGCAGGTCCCGCTGCAATTCCAGAACCCGTGTTACAGAAGGCGAAAGAGGAATTACTCAACTGGGGAGAGGTTGGTGCTTCGATCATGGAAATGAGTCATCGCAGTGAGGAATTTCTGCAGATCGCTTCACAAGCGGAGCAGGATCTACGTGATCTGATGCACATTCCTGACAACTACAAGGTTCTATTCCTGCAGGGAGGGGCCAGTACACAGTTCGCAGTTATCCCGATGAACTTGTTACGTGGTAAGACCAAGGCTGACTATGCCCGTACCGGGATCTGGTCCCACAAGGCCGTGGATCAGGCATTACCATTTTGCAAAGTAGATTTGGCCGTCGACACAATGGACAAGGGTTACAATTACATACCCGATGTTGATTCATGGGATCTCGACCCGGATGCGGCTTATTTTCATTACACACCGAATGAAACCGTTGGTGGTGTGGAATTTAATTTTATTCCGGACACTGGTGATGTTCCACTGGTGGCAGATATGTCTTCAAATATTTTGTCACGACCCCTCGATGTCTCTCGCTTTGGATTGATTTATGCCGGTGCCCAGAAAAATATCGGTCCATCGGGTATTACCGTTGTTATCGTACGTGATGATTTGATTGGCAATGCTCTACCGATCACACCGACGACGTTCGATTATGCTGTCCAGGCAGCAGATGCTTCGCTTTATAACACGCCGCCGACCTTTGCCTGGTATCTGACCGGATTGGTGTTCAAATGGTTAAAAGGGCAGGGCGGGCCGGAGGCCATCGCCTTGATCAATGAACGCAAGGCAAAGAAACTCTATGTAGCTATCGATGCCTCCGATTTCTACCATAACGATGTCAAAGGTGATTGCCGTTCCTGGATGAATATTCCATTTCAGTTAACAGATAAAAGCCTGGATCTGATATTTTTATCAGAAGCCATAGAGAATGGATTATTAAACCTGAACGGATTTCGCGGTGTAGGTGGTATGCGTGCCAGTATCTATAATGCCGTTCCCGAATCGGCTGTTGATGCGCTGATTGAGTTTATGGCAGAGTTCGAGAAGAAGCATGGGTAAAAATACGTTATATTTAATAAACTCGGGATCTGGCAGTACTAGACAATTTACCCAAACCCCAATATGGAGAATTTAGATTTTATCCATCTTGATACAAAGTGACCTTGGCATACGGAAACCGTTACGAACCCTGGATAATTTCTGTAGAAGGGATTTAATCACTATTAATCCAGGATGAAATTAAATCATTCATTTATTTTATTAATATTCTTTGCTGACGTTATTTTCGCCGGGACTGTCATGGTAGACATTAAAGAATGGCAAGTCCCTTATGAAAATTCTCGCCCGCGTGATCCTTATGTCTCCCCTGACGGAATGGTCTGGTTCTGCGGGCAGGTCGGCGCTTATATCGCAGTGCTGGATCCTGCTTCAGGTGAATTTAAGAAATTCGACATGAAAGATAAGGAACGACCACATAATTTGATAATTGATGAAAAAGGTATCGTTTGGTATGCAGGTAATACGCTTGGCTATATTGGTCGTTTGGATCCTGCAACAGGTGAGATTAAAAAATATTCCATGCCAAATGATGATGTGCGTGATCCGCATACATTGGTTTTTGATAGTAAAGGTGATATCTGGTTTACAGCACAGCAGAGTAACGCTATTGGTAAGTTATTTGTGGACACCGGGGAAGTGAAGATCGTTGAAGTGCCCACATCACGATCACGTCCTTATGGGATATGGATGGATTCCAAAGACCGGCCATGGATTGCTTTATTCGGTACCAATAAATTAGCCACGGTTGATCCAGAGTCGTTTGTAATTAAAGAAATCGAATTGCCTCGCGAGAAAACTTTACCAAGGCGGTTGGTGGTGACTTCTGATGATACGGTCTGGTATGTCGATTATAAGGGTGGTTACCTGGGCCAATATCATCCCGAGACGACTAAAATTACAGAATGGCGCATGCCAGGTGAAAAACAATCACGACCTTACGGCATGATCGTTGATGATCAGGACAGGATCTGGTTTGTTGAAACGGGGTTAAAACCAAATCGGCTCATTGGATTTGATTCAAAAATAAAAGAATTTGTAAGCAAAACTGATGTCCCCAGTGGTGGTGGTAGTATTCGGCACATGTATTATCATCAGCCAGGCAAGGCGATATGGTTTGGTGCTGATACTCAAACGATTGGGCGTGCCATCATTCCTTAAACAAACCTAAACACACAAAATATATTTGAGCAAATGAATAAAGTTAAGGGAATCGAATGTGACACTCCTATCACGATTATTGTAAAACGTCGCCCAAAACCAGATCGCATAGACGATTTCGAAAAAGTGATGTCCGGTACAACGAAAGATGCCATGACTTTCGAAGGACATCTTGGTGCAAATATTCTTCGGCCTACCTCAGCAGATGATTACTATCGCATTGTGTTTAAATTTGATTCCATGCGGAATTATCTGGCTTGGGAAGGCTCAGACGTTCGCGAGCAATGGTTACAACGATATGCCGAAGTAACACTAGGGGAGCAGGAGCAGGAAATCCTTAGTGGTCTGGAAACATGGTTTACCTTACCTGGAGGAGAAGTACTGGTGCCTCCGCCGAAATACAAGATGATGGTCGTTATTTTCATCTCTATATTCCCGCTTACTCTTTTACTTGGTTATGGCATTAGACCATTTATAAGTGAGCTGCATATAATTTCACAGTCAGCGATCATGTCACTCATCCTGGTTCCCCTTATGACCTATATCGTTATGCCGTTAACGTCAAAAGTGTTTCATCGTTGGTTACATTGCGGTTAATATTTAAATAAATAAAGGGTATTCAGACTGAACACTGACTAACTCGCAGTGCTTTGGGGTGCCAGAATAAGTATGAGTGCTTGTGCGTGTTCGGCGGCGCTTCTGCCAAGATCGGTGAGATAACCACCATCGATTTGTGTCACCAGACCCTTTTCAAATAAGCGCTCTACGGCATTGACATGTTCTTCGCCTGCGTTTGAGTGGACTTTAATCCCCTGCTGGGTGGTCTCCAGATTGTAGTGAACCAGTATTTCTATTTCACCGATTTGTTCTTTTGAAAAATTCATAGTCTCACCTTCATACTTCAATTGGTTTATAGCACTGTGAACTTTAAATAATACATGATATTTAGTGTGGGTGTTATATGGACTAGAGTGATAACACCGAATGTTTTTTTAATAAATTCAGCATACAATCGTCTTAATAAAAAATAATTCATAATAAAGGCATGTCATGCAGACGATCATTTCAGTCAAACATCTCAACAAAACTTACGCTTCAGGTTTTCAGGCACTAAAAAATATTAATCTGGAAATCTATCGTGGAGAAATATTTGCCCTTCTCGGCCCAAACGGGGCGGGGAAAACGACATTGATTAGTATTATCTGCGGAATCGTCAATATGAGCGAGGGCGAGATTGTGGCCGATGGTCATAATGTCATCAGCGATTTTCGTGAGGCACGTTCGAAGATAGGTCTGGTGCCACAGGAATTGGCTACAGAGATGTTTGAAAGCGTTTGGAATACGGTGAATTTTAGCCGTGGCTTGTATGGCAAACCCAAAAATCACGGTTTGATCGAGAAGATACTCAAAGATCTCTCCCTGTGGGATAAGCGAGATTCAACGATTATGGCGCTTTCGGGCGGTATGAAACGTCGAGTGATGATCGCCAAGGCACTTTCTCACGAGCCCAGGATTTTATTTCTTGATGAACCGACTGCAGGTGTTGATGTTGAGCTGCGTCGTGATATGTGGGAGATGGTTCGAGGCTTACGTGAGAGTGGTGTGACTATTATTCTGACGACGCACTATATAGAAGAAGCAGAAGAGATGGCAGATCGTATTGGTATTATCAATCAGGGTGAGATCATCATGGTCGAGAACAAGGCTGAGCTAATGAAAAAACTCGGCAAGAAACAATTGACCCTGCATTTGCAGAAACCACTGTCCAGGATTCCCGGTGAACTTGCCAAACATTCATTAGAGCTTATGGCTGATGGTAATGAACTGGTTTATACATTTGACGCCCAACGTGAACATACAGCTATCACCTTACTTCTGCGACAGCTCAATGATCATGGCATCGATTTCAAGGATATTCATACCAGCGAGAGTTCTCTGGAAGAGATTTTTGTCAGTCTGGTGAGGAATAAATAATGAATATTCATGCTATCAAGGCCATTTATTTATTCGAAATGGCGCGCACTGTTCGCACATTGTTACAAAGTATCGCCTCACCTGTACTGTCTACATCACTTTATTTTGTTGTCTTTGGTGCGGCCATTGGTTCGCGTATGGGAGAGATCGACGGCATTGGTTATGGTGCGTTTATCATTCCTGGTTTGATCATGTTGTCCTTATTGAATGAAAGCATTTCGAATGCTTCGTTTGGTATTTACATGCCAAAATTTACCGGGACGATTTATGAAGTCTTATCCGCACCGATTTCTTATGTTGAAATCCTGATTGGCTATGTTGGGGCGGCGGCCAGCAAGTCAGTGGTATTGGGGTTACTGATTCTGCTGATAGCACATTTGTTTGTTGACTATGAGGTCGTGCATCCATTTTATATGTTCGGCTTCCTCGTACTCACTGCAATAACCTTCAGTCTATTCGGTTTCATTTTGGGTCTCTGGGCAGATAGTTTTGAGAAACTTCAAATCGTGCCGATGATGATTGTCACACCATTAACTTTTCTCGGTGGCAGTTTTTATTCAATCAATATGTTGCCGCCTTTATGGCAGAAAATTACTTTGTTTAACCCGGTGGTGTATTTGATCAGCGGTTTTCGCTGGAGCTTTTATGGGGTCGCAGATGTGAACATTGTTATCAGTTTGGGGATGACGTTGGCTTTCATGCTTTTGTGTTTTGGAACGATATGGTGGATTTTTAAAACAGGGTATCGTTTGAGAACCTGATGGAATTCTCTTAAGCTTTTTCTTTATTTATCATCTTTATTTATCAATGGAGTAACGTAATATTTGCGTGAAGGTGCCATTGTTATTGTTGGTTGATTCCATTTCACCGCTAATACCTGAATATTTTCCTGTACCTCCGATGATACTGAGGATTGAGGTCCCCAGATCATATTCGCGCCCGGCAACCTGAATACTTCCGTTTTCTAAAGTCAAAGTCCATTGGCATTGAAAACTATGCCCGACACGAGTACGGATGCATGTACCATTGTTATTGCCGATTTCTTGCATGTCTTCATTCAATAACGGCTGATCAAATGTCAGTACATCACCTACTGAGTCACCAGGTTCACCGTTATCTACATACTGCGCTGGCTTGTCACGAGCATCCGCGATGGTGATCAGTGTCTGCGATGTTTTCTGTGAGCAGGCTAAGAGTCCCAGTATTGTTGCTGTTAACAGTACGGTTTTTACGTGCAGTAAAGTTTCATTCATCATGCCTTACAATCCAGATAAATTGGTCAGATAAATTGGCCAGATAAATTGGATTAAAATACTATACAGATTCGCAATTTATCTTAATACATATACTAGTTAACGTAGCTTTCGTACTCTATATCTACGGCCCTTGATTTTACCCTGTGAGAGAATTTTCAAGGCTTGTTTAGCAATAGGGCGTTCAATAGCGACATAAGCAAGAATATCGAAAATATCAATTTTACCAATTTGTTTTCCTGGCAGATCTGTATTTGCAGTTAACGCGCCTAAAATATCTCCGGCTCGAATTTTGTCACGGCGTCCTGCATTAATGCATAGCGTGACCATAGGTGGACTGAGTCTGAAATTCTCTCGCATTTTAAGCGTGGATGTTTTATCAACTCTAACAGGACTATTTAGATATTCTTCTATGGTATTGACCTTGGGAGCTTCTGAGGTCATGAATAAACTCAATGCCAGACCTTTATTATTCACGCGACCGGTGCGTCCGATACGGTGAATGTATATTTCCGGATCCGGTGATATCTCGAAGTTAATCACGACCTCCAAATCTTTAATATCCAGGCCACGTGAAGCCACATCCGTAGCAATCAGTATGGAACTGCTTTTGTTGGCAAACTGTGCCAATACCTGATCTCGTTCTCTTTGTTCAAGATCGCCGTGCAAGGCGAGGGCATGGAAACCTTGCTGCCATAAATCATCAGCCAGTTCCTGGCATTGTTGTTTTCGATTACAAAACACCAGGCTGGATTCGGGACGGTAATGATGTAGCAGGGCAACCAGTGTTTTGGTTCTTTCGCCTTTCTTTATTTCATAGAAAACCTGTTTTATTTTTTTATCGTCATGAACGGCCTCGATACGTACATCAACAGGCTCGATTTGGATGGCATCACTGATTTTTTTTATTTCGTCTGGATAGGTTGCTGAGAATAACAAGGTTTGTCTTTTACGAGGCATCATCTTAATCACACGCATGATGTCATCATGAAATCCCATATCTAACATGCGGTCAGCCTCATCCAGCACCAGCATTTTTAATCCATCGAGTTTTAAAGTCTGTTTGTCCAAATGCTTTAATATTCGTCCTGGTGTACCGACTACAATATGAGGCGCCTGTTCCAGTGAAGTCAGTTGTGGGGCCATCGGTTTACCACCACATAATGTGAGAAGTTTGGTATTGGGGATCGCGCGTGCCAGTCGACGAATTTCATTACTTACCTGCTCAGCCAATTCACGTGTCGGGCATAAAACCAGTGATTGAGTTTGGTAGGTTTGCACCTCTAGTTTGTGCAATAAGCCAATGGCGAATGCGGCTGTTTTGCCACTACCCGTTTTTGCTTGCGCTAGTAAATCTTTACCTATAAGAATAGCGGGCAGGCTTTTTGCCTGTATCTCTGTCATTTCCTGGTAATCCAGTGATTGCAGATTATTTAAAAATTCAGGGCTTAAGGGCAATGATGAGAAGGCTGTTGAGGTCACGTATAGTTGTCTTTTTGTGGCTTATTTAGCGGGTGGCGCATGATAGCAGATAAAAAAATGGTTTGGTCCTATCCGGGGCTGGTTTCTAGCCAATCTCTGAAGCCTGCACCCGTCAAGCGAGTATTGAACAGAACAATTCCAGATAGTTTGGGTATGATGTAGAGAACATATTGATTGAGACACATAGAGCAAAATGGCTAAGCATCAAAAAATAGCGTTGATTACAGGCGCCGTTCGTCGCATCGGTGCTGATATCGCCAGGACTTTACATGATGCGGGTTACGGCGTTGTCTTGCATTACCACCAATCCGAAGATGTTGCTGTGAATCTTACTAAGACGCTTAATAAGCTTCGACCTGACTCAGCCTGGATGATTAAGGCGGATTTTCAATCAATGGATGATGTTGACAGTTTAATCAAACAAACACTCGATGTGACAAATCATCTGGATGTGCTGGTTAATAACGCTTCGGAATTTTATTCTACTCCCATGAGTACTGCGACTGAGCAGCAATGGGATGAGATCATGAACTGTAATTTAAAAGCACCTTTTTTTCTGAGTCAGGCGGCCAAACCCGCATTAGAAAAGACGATGGGTTGTATAGTGAATATCATAGATATCTATGCAAAAAGTTCACTCATAGATTTTCCTGTCTACAGTATCAGCAAATCAGCGTTGCATGGGTTAACGCAGTCCCTGGCAAAGGAGATGGCGCCTGTCATTAGAGTCAATGGTGTGTCTCCCGGTGTTATTTTGTGGCCAGAGAATGAAGTGAATAATCAACAAGAAGAAATTATCAAACTTATTCCCTTACAGAAAAAAGGATCTCCCGAGGATGTTGCTAACGCGGTACTGTTTCTCGTGAGGGATGCCCATTACATTACAGGGGAGGTGATTGCTGTTGATGGAGGTAAAGGTCTGATTTGATTGTATAATTTGTCATGAACAAAATGAAAACACTTTGAACACTGCACCTTCAGTTCTTGGGTATAGGCCTTCACACCAGAGCTCAATTTCTAGAGTTTAGCGCCGCGCTCGATTGTGATGCCTACATCCTCAGCATGCCGAATAGCGCCTTTCTTATTGAGTGATAGTCGTAACCAGGGGACATTAAATTCAGTCATAATGAGATCGGCAACTTTCTCAGCGAGAGTTTCAATCAGTTGAAATTCGCTTTTTTCAACGAAAGTTATAATGGATTTGGAAATCGACTTGTAGTCAAGGGCGTCGTCAATATGATCGCTTGCGGCAGCTTTTTGTACATCAGTCGCCATTTCAATATCGAAAAAAACGGTTTGTTTGCCTTTACGCTCCCAATCAAATATACCGATAACGGTTTCGATTTGTAATTTACGAAGAAAAATGGTGTCCATGAGAAACTATTCTTTTTGTCTAGGCGTGCATATTATGCCCAGCCTTCAAATACTTACAAGTAACGCTCTTGCGTTTTATTTAAGAACCTTCTCATACCTAGAAAGTGCCTGATGTGTTTGGATAGCCTCAAGATTTGTTGATCGCCGTAACTCAAGGAGAGACACTCGATTGTTGTTTCAGGCACGTCATCTATCCTTATATTGCTTTACATTGACCTGAGTTCTTGATTTCTATTGTTTTTTTGGTCAAAAAGCGGATACACTGTACGGCGATACATTCTACACTGGTTTTTGTCAGAAATACTTTTCAAGTTTTCTCCTGTTAATTACCTCGTAAGATTTGTAACACTTAATAAATTTTAATATTAAAAGAGGTAATTATTATGGCAACAGGAACCGTTAAATGGTTTAACGAATCCAAGGGCTTCGGCTTTATCACTCCAGATGATGGTAGCAAAGACGTTTTTGTTCATTTCTCTGCTATCGCAAGCGAAGGTTTCCGCACATTGGCTGAAGGCCAGCAGGTCAATTTCGATGTTGAAGAAGGACCAAAAGGCCCACAGGCACAAAACGTAACAGCCTAAAGGGTTGTTAGTTTAATGTTTTGGGTAATCCCTGCGAAATTTCGCAGGGATTGCTTTTTGTAACGTAAGAACGGGAGCTTCAAAGTGAAGAAACTATTTGTTGGCAGTTTGCCACCCAGTACCACAGAAGAGTCATTGCAGGCTCTGTTTTCAGAGTATGGTACGGTACGTTCTATCAATCTTATAAAAGACCTGTTTTCGGGTAATTGCAAAGGCTTCGCCTTTCTCGAAATGGAAGGTCACGAGGCACGCGCCGCCATTGCTGGCCTGGACGGCAAGCCGTTTGAGGGTAATTTTATCAAGGTCAAATTCGAAGAACCACGCAAAGGTCAAAAGGGCAGGCGCCGCTGAGATCAGGCGCAAACATCGTGTTCATATGAGTATGCCCCGTGAAGTGAAAACTGAGCGGGGTCAGTTATTACATTTAAAAATTAATCTTTTCTCAGCTGTTTGATTCTATCGATTACCGAAAGGCTCTTTTGATCTTCTATCTTACGGCTTTCGAAATCAGCGTCACTAACCATTAAACAATCGCGGTTGCCCTTGATCCTGATTGTCTATTGCGGTTGCCAGGCTTGTTGTTCCCCTTACTGGTGTTATTCGGATTATGATTTCTACTACGTGCTCTCTGTTCCTTAGATGCCTTCCGAGGACCTTTTTTGCGACTGGTTTTTGTTGATCTGTTTTTGTTATTCGCCGGTCTAGCGGAGACAGATTCTGGAACGCTGTGTCCTGGTTCGAAATTCTCGATTTCCTCGCGTTCGATTTTGCTTTTGATAAGCCGCTCAATGTCCTGTAATTGCCTGGCCTCATCTGCACTAACAAGAGAGATGGCATGGCCACTCGCACCGGCGCGACCGGTGCGACCGATGCGGTGAATGTAATCTTCAGGGACATTCGGCAGGTCAAAATTAACGACATGAGAGAGTTGATCAATATCTATGCCTCTGGCGGCAATATCCGTGGCCACCAGTACCTGGATTTTATCCTGTTTAAAGTCTGCAAGTGCTTTGGTGCGCTGGCCCTGGCTTTTGTCGCCATGGATTGCCGCTGTTTGGATATTGTTATTTTTAAGTCGTTTCGCCAGTCTATTAGCACCGTGTTTGGTACGAGTGAAGACCAGTACCTGGTGCCAGTTTTCCGTGCGGATCAGGTGGCTAAGTAGTTCTGTCTTGCGTGTTTTATCTACTGGATGAACCTTTTGCGTGATGGCATCAACTGTAGAGTTACGTGGTGAGACGTCAATTTCGACCGGGTTGTTAGTGATGCCTTTAGCAAGTTTCCGAATCTCATTTGAGAAGGTGGCGGAGAACATAAGGTTCTGCCGCTGTTTCGGTAATAGGGCCATGATCTTTTTAATGTCGTTTATAAATCCCATGTCCAGCATGCGGTCTGCTTCATCTAGCACCAGGATTTTAATATCATTAAATTTGATAGCGTTCTGCTGATAAAGATCGAGCAAGCGGCCTGGTGTTGCCACAAGTATGTCGACGCCACGACGTAATTTCATCATCTGAGGATTAATTTTGACACCACCAAAGACGACAGCGGAACGCAATTCCAGAAATTTACCATAAGTGACTACGCTGTCTTCTACCTGTGCAGCGAGTTCTCGAGTGGGGGTTATCACCAGTGCATGCGCACGGTTATTTTTTACTGGTGGTTTGTTGCTGAGCAACTGTAATAAAGGCAGTGTAAAACCGGCTGTTTTACCCGTGCCAGTTTGTGCTGCGGCCATGACGTCCGTGCCTTCTAATATGGCAGGGATGGCCTGTGCTTGTATCGATGTTGGGCTAGTGTAGCCAGTTGCATGCACTGCACGCAGTAGTTCTTCGGATAGTCCGAGTGTTTCAAATGTCATTCTGTTTTTATAAATCCATAGTTATGCCCTTATGCTGGTTGCTGTATTGAGCAAAAACCAGTTTGGATGGCTTGTGTTATTGGCTCGGCTCTAGCTCCTTGCAGTCGTAAGTGAAATCATTCCCTTATTGGCTGCACACGCGAATTTGCGGATTCAGTCCAGGGCATGAAGATTGCTTTGCCGGTTCGTGTGCTAATGTTGCACCTGCGGCATACAATAATTGGCTCTCAAAAGTGAGAACAGTTGGACTCGGTAAATGGGTTGCTGTTTAAGATAGACAACGCAAGTGAGGCGAACTAACAAATAAAGATGACGCCCTGGGAACCCATGTGGGCATCACCAGACGCGCGCACTCTAACATACATCTGAGCCTAAGGTTCAGTATTATTTTAGTGGTCATCGGGTAGAATGGTGCGGGCTACGATTTCAAAAGATAAGGAGTAATTATGCATTACGCAATTTCTGCGACATGGGGTCCTACGGATACCACAAGAGCTTCTCTGCCTTTCATCTTCGCAGCCTCTGCCCTGCAGGCAGGAGATACGGTCATGATTATGTTGTTTCATGATGCGGTGACAATTGCTGTAGATGGTGCGTATCAGAAAATGGTGCCATTTGGCCCACCACCACGATTTGAAGAAGTGTTTTCAAACACGAATGCTGAGATTATTGTTTGTAAGCCTTGTGCAGAAGCGCGTGGTATTTCAGCAAATATGTTGCTTGCTAATTGCAAGATCGGAGGCATGAATGACTATTATGCTCAGGTTTCGCGTACGGATTGCAAAGCTATTTCGTTTTAATTATTTTCATGAGGCATAGCATGCATCTTTGGCAATCTTCTGTTGCCATATTCTGACCGGTACGGCCTCGGTCTGGCGATGAAATCAAAAATCCACGGTTGCCATCCGTGGATCTAGAATTTAAAACCAATAACGACCCGCAGTTGCAGTGATAATAACCAATAGACCGAGTATTAAATTTATTTTAATCAGTAAGCGGATTTGATTGAGTTTTGCCCCGCCGGTTTTCCAGTCACTCTCAATAATAGCGTGTTGTAAACGACGAAATGGCCCGAAGTAGACATGCATAAATAGCAACATCATTAAACTGCCAAGTCCCAGCATGATATGTACATGAAGGCCTATGTTCGCCATGCCACCTAATGCGGCGAATATCATCCAGAATCCTGTACCGAGTAATACGATGATGGAGATCCATACCCAGGGAAAGAAATGTTTAAACACTCCTACCCATAGTGCTTGTCGATCGGGTGGTTCCAGCAGGCTTCCTGCAACTGGACGTAATACCATGTAGGCGAAGAACATACCACCGACCCAAATGACCGTCGCAAGAAGATGTAAGGTGATTGCTAATGTCACTTTAAATTCCATTTAGATAATAAAGGGAAAAGCACTGGCCAAACATTTGCTAACATTTTTTCCTGTGCAGCCGCAGTCGGATGGAAGCCATCGGCCTGAAAATATTTACTATCCGTTGCAAATCCCTGAAACAGGAATGGTACGAATGTTACTTCATTATCTTTTGAAACGAGTTTAAAGATTTGCCAGAATTCTTCAGTGTACTTTTTCCCGTAATTCGGTGGTAACTGCATTCCCAGTAATACCACTTGCCCATATTGCTTGCACTGAGCGATCATTTCATTCAGGTTTTCCTGCATAGTGTTGAGCGGCATTCCTCGTAGCCCATCATTCGCCCCAAGTTCAATGATGCAGAGTTGCGGTTTATGTTTGTCTAATAATTCGGGTAGCCGAGCCAATGCGCCGGCAGTAGTCTCTCCGCTGACAGAGGCATTGATGACATGCCATGTTTTTTCCCCTGTTTGCTCCAGCTTGAGCTTGTTTTGCAACAAATTGACCCAACTTTGTTTTAATTCTATACCATAAGCGGCGCTCAGGCTATCACCCATAATAAGTATGGTATTTGCATTTACAGCGGATGGTGTTGCAAAGATAATGAACGATAAAATATAAATACGGGACAAAATCATTTCAAATTCTCAAATAGTTACCTGTCGTCAGGTTAACAAAACAGTTCAGTCTACAGAAGGTCCGATTTCTATTCTCGAGAATATTGACCTTGAAGTAAACGCGGGCGAGGCCATTGCTGTGATCGGTCAATCCGGTTCTGGTAAAACGACCTTGCTCAGTTTACTCGCTGGCCTTGATCTTTCAACTGCTGGCAGTATCCAGTTGTTCCAACATACCATAGATACCATGGATGAAGATGCACGTGCAGAGTTACGTAATCGATATATCGGTTTTGTATTTCAAGCTTTCCACTTATTACCAGGATTCACTGCAATTGAAAATGTCATGTTGCCATTAGAGATTAATGACATGGTTGATGCGGAAATTATTGCCAAACAGTTATTGGTACGTGTAGGGATGGGTCATCGATTAGGTCATTACCCCACCACCTTATCAGGTGGTGAACAACAACGTGTTGCTATTGCTCGCGCCTTCGTAACGAATCCGCCTTTGCTTCTGGCTGACGAACCGACTGGTAATCTGGATACAGAAACAGGGCAAAAGATGATCGACCTTTTATTCGAGCTTAACCAGGAGAACGGGACGACTTTAATTCTGGTAACACATGATGAATCCTTGACCAGGCGTTGTGATCGTTGTTTTCGACTGACGCAAGGTAAGCTCGAACAGATTTAATCATGTTCTCCTTTTATAGCCGGCTTATTAAAAGACAATGGCGTTTGGGTGCGATCCGTTTGTTTTGTGTTGCTATTGCTATTGCCTGTGCTGTGACTTTCAGTATTACCTTGTTGGGTGATCGATTAGAAAAACTGTTTATTAATCAGTCAAAGGAAGTTTTAGCAGCTGATTTGGTGCTTGATTCCACCACCGAGTTACAAACACAACAATTAGACATTATTAAACAAACTTCATTAGAGCAAGTCATCACTCAGGCCATCACCTTACGCTTCCCTACCATGGCCAATGCGAATGATTCGTTTATATTAAGTAGCGTCAAGGCTGTTACTGATAATTATCCCTTACGTGGTCAGCTGCAGGTCAGCAATACTTTATATGGTGAAGCAGTTCCCATGCCGCATGGACCAGTGGCAGGTGAAGTCTGGGTAGAAGATCGGATATTAAATGAGTTGGGCTTGTCTTTAGGTGAAACTGTGACGGTTGGTGAGCGTGCATTCAAGATTACTCGTGTTGTGATCTACGAACCGGATCGAGGCAGTAATTTTTACAGCTTTACGCCACGTATTCTGATGCATTGGGATGATGTAGCTTCTACTCAAGTCATACAGCCAGGTAGTCGTTTACGGTATCGCTATTTATTTGCAGGGGAGACACGCGCATTAGAAGACTTAAAACAAAATCTGAAGCCTTCCCTGCAACCCAACCAGAAATTTGAGACCATTAAAGATACCAATGAAGCGATGGCCAACACTTTACAAAGAGCTTACCGCTTTTTGCATGTTACGGCACTTATTGCGATTTTATTGGGGGCTGTGGGCGCTGCTTTGGTCAGTTATCAATATGCCAATGAAATGACCTATCAATATGCTGTACTGCGTTGTCTTGGATTACGTGGCAAGCGATTATATGGGGCAATCCTGGTTCCATTTTTTTTATTTAGTTTTATTGCAATTGTAATAGGCTGGTTTTTGGGTGGCATTACGCATTATTTCATTCTTTATAGTTTGAGAGATCTCATTCCTTCCAGCTTACCACCGCCTGGTATGGAACCTTTTCTACTGAGTAGCATTACTGCACTCATTGTTGTGGTCAGTTTTGCCTGGCCATTTTTGAATAATTTATTAAAGACACCACCTAAACTATTGTTGAATCATGCTGAAGCACAGGAGCAGCCGATTATTTTTACTGTTACATCAATGGCAATCGGTGTATCAATTATAGTTTATATTGGCACACAAGATGTTTTGATCAGCTTTTATATTATTGCAGGATTATGTTCCTTTATATTAATGTCTTACGGTTTAACACAATTGTTTATTCGTTGGATAATCAAGCGTAGCGAAATGCAATCTGTTTCAACACGACTAGGTGCACGTATGCTCGGTGCAAACCGACGCATGGTGAGCTTACAAATTATTGCGATTGCCATTACATTTTTTTCTCTCGCCCTCATTCAAACCTTGCGTGATGATCTGGTGTCTTCATGGCAATCCAAGGTACCGGAGAATGCCCCTAATTTTTTTGCTATTAATCTGTTTGTAGAAGATAAGCTGACTTTTCTTGCCGAACTAAAACGAAATAATATTTCACATAGTCCCTTATATCCAATCGTTCGTGGGCGTTTGAGCGCTATCAATGGTGAGCCCGTACGTGAGTATGTCAGTAAGGAGAAAGTGAAGAAGGATGAATCTTTGAACCGTGATCTGGCCTTGTCATGGGGCCTTGAATTACCTCCGGATAATAAAATTATTTCAGGACAGTGGCATAATCCTGAAGACCCACCGGAGCAAATAACCGTGTCAGTCGAAGAAGGTGTGGCAGAAAACCTGAAAATTAATCTAGGAGATACGCTGGAATTTACAATTGAAACACACAAACTGGAAGCTTTAGTGACGAGTTTACGATCTGTTGAATGGGAGTCATTTACCCCCAATTTTTATATGATATTTTATCCCGGGTCGTTGGATGGTTTGCCGGTGACTTATCTGTCGAGTATGCACCTGAAGCAATCTCAAAGGACTTTACTGCCAACTTTTATCAAACATTTTCCAAACGCGACTTTTTTTGATGTTGATTTTTTGTTGACTCGAATTCGAGGTATCATGCTACAAATCAGTACGGCAGTAGAGATCATACTCTATTTTTCTCTATTTGCGAGTCTCATTGTATTTATTGCGATTGAAATGATCCTGCGTCATTACCGCAGTTATAGTGTGGCTATATATAAAGCTGTGGGTGCCAGGAGCGAATTTATACAGAAAATATTTCGCGCCCAATTTATTTTCATTGGTTTAATTTCGGGCGTGATCGCATACTCTCTGAATTTATCTATTGGATTTATAATTTCAACATACTATATAGAAGGTGATTATATCTTTAATATAAAAACGGCAATTCTTTGCCTTTTTATTGTCCCACTATTGGTGTTAATGGCTGGTTATTTTTCTATTCAGCGTGTTCACCAAACGCCAGCAAAGCAATTATTAACAGAAGAATGAATTTGTCGTTCGGATGTGGAGAGATGGTTAGCAAAGATAAAGACACAGGGCATACTTATATAACAAGCGAGGAAACCTTCGCGTATATATCGGTAGTTGTTATCAATTCCAGCCTTTCTATTGCCCTTGTTGGCCTTTTCCAGCAATATTAATCAACACCACCAGAATTAATTTTATGTCATCAGATACAGAAAAAAAACTTGCAGAGGCCCGTTCGCTCATTGAACTGGGCAAGAATGACGAGGCACGGTTTTGTTTACTTGAATTATTAAAAGATGATGCAAATAATCATGCTGCGCTATTGATGTTGGGCGGTTCTTATTTTACTGGTGGAAAGTATTCAGAGGCCGAGATGGTGTTTGAACGGTTAGTCCTGATGGCACCGGGCGAAGGCAAATTTTCAATCGCTTTATTTAATACTTTATGGAAATCAAGTCGGACTGAAGAGGCATTGGAGGAAATCAGACGCTTTTTGTCAATTGCAGACCGTGACAAAGAGAGAGAGACATTCGACCAATATATGCAGATCACAAATTCAATTGCTGATGATCTTGGCCAAGACAATTCTGATCAGGCCGATTAAAAGGAGTTTCTATGTTAAACGTGATAAAAAACTTTTTTGAAAATAATATTTCATCAGAAGGGGGCGGCGATCTTGATCATCAATTGAAACTGGCGACGGCCGCTTTGCTGATCGAAATGATGCAGCAGGATGATCAGGTTCACATTGAGGAAATCGATGCAGCAAAATCGGCATTAGGAGAGAAGTTTGATCTTTCAGATGAAGAATCTCATGCATTATTTAAACTGGCTGAAGCAGAGGCTGCGGAAGCAGTCGATTATCATCAGTTCACTCGTCTTATTGCCAGGGAGTTCACGCAAGCGCAAAAAATCAAGGTCATTGAGTTACTATGGTCAGTTGCTTATGCGGATTCACATCTGGATCGATACGAAGAACATATGGTACGCAAAATTGCTGATTTAATTTATGTCTCTCATAAAGACTTTATGAAAGCCAAGCATAAGATACAAGATACATTAGTAAAGGGCGATTAAATCGCTTGCGGTCATAAGTGAAAGTGAATAATAGTTAAATAAATGATAAAGATTAAATATTCATTAATATATATATTTTTCAGTTTTTTACTGTTAATTGTAAGCACGTCTTTGTTTGCAACACCCAATGGTAAGGATTTATTGCTTGCTTGTGAGCATTCCCTGGACAAGGGTTTTTCTGGCACCAAGGGAATGATGTGTACCTGGTACGTTACGCCTTGCGATTGCTTTCAAAGTGAGGACAGTGAGATACCTCGTGTGTGTTTGCCTCCTGCACCAGATGTTGATGCCCTGGCACGTGAAGTCATAGAGGGGCTGGCAGCGACTCCTGAGCTATTCAATAAGAGCGCTGATGTTGCAGCAGGGGTGATTCTGGAAAAGAGTTTCCCCTGTACTGATGAATTGTAAAAATGGGACATTAAAAAACGAAGCAATCCAGATGAAGAAATTCAATATATTTTTCATTTTGATACTGACGGGTTGCTCTCACCTTGTTCCTGCTTCCGATGCCCTGGAAGAGGCCCATATTATAGACTGGCATGTGCATATTGCCGGCCTGGGTTTCGGGAATTCGGGTAATTTCGTTAATGATGAGATGCGGAATAACTTTCGCTTCAAATTCTTTTTAAGCTGGATGGATGTTACGGAGAAGGTTCTTGAAAAAAATGGTGACCAAATTCTGCTTAAAAAGCTCAATGACAAGATAGCGCAATCGAAATATATTGATCAGGCCATTGTTCTTGCGTTGGATGGTGTGATCGATGAGACAAGCAAAACACTCGATCGTAATAAGACACAGGTTTATGTAGCGAATGAGTTCGTCGCTAGTCAGACAGCCAATTACCCCAATTTATTATTTGGGGCGAGTATTAACCCCAATAGAGAAAACAGTGTGGCATTACTGGAAGATGTATATCGACAGGGGGCTGTCTTGATCAAATGGATTCCCAATATCATGCACATTGATCCTTCTGACGAAAAATTCATTCCGTTTTATAATCGTATGACAGAATTAGGCATACCGTTATTAACACACACGGGGATGGAGAAATCTTTTGCCAATGCCAAGGATGAATACGCTGATCCAAGATTACTTGAATTACCATTGAAATGCGGGGTGACGGTTATTGCTGCGCACATCGCAACAACGGGGAAATCTGATGGGCAGGATAATTTTGAGCGGATATTGCCCATGTTTGATGAATTTACAAATTTATACACCGATATTTCCAGCCTGACACAATTGAATAAACTTGCTTACCTGGCAAAGGCCCTGAAACATCCCGGACTGACTGAAAGAATGATCTATGGGTCGGATTGGCCCTTACAGTCTTTTCCCC
>CAZDFI010000009.1:0-19401 GCA_964504725.1 uncultured Enterobacteriaceae bacterium | reverse complement strand
TTTATTTAGTTTCCTGCGTAGCGCTTCTACCAGTTCACATTGCTGATGTAGATCAGGAGACCACTTGTCCTCATAAGGATCATGGGCATATTTCTGAAATAGCTCTAGACGGTGCAGTGCATCTTTGTGCAGCATATGATGAAGTCGTTCGACAATTAATCGAGCCTCTGCAATCTGGTTATCGATATTTTGGTTATTCATATCTATTCTATTGTTGCATCGTTCTATAGTGATAGGTTTAACACTATTTTTTAATAAATGGATTAATTCTGGACAAGCGGTAGAATTTCCCAGATGAAAGGTGCAGAATTATTTTTGTGAACTGGCAAGTGTTAACCATGTCACATTTTAACATGGCGAAAAATTTGTTAACAAACACAATGAAACGTAGCTAATAACCGGTAGAAACTATGGCTAAATGATATCCAATGAATAAATCAATCTTATTCGTAGTTGCAATTTTCTCACTGGCAATCGCTGCGACTTATTATCCCTGGCAACAGACAGAACAGGATGAATCAATCACAGATAATGACCCAATTACTGAACCTGATGATTTTCTAAAACTTCCTGATGAGGCAAGACAGACCATAAAATACCCGGTAACGGAAGTTTTTGGCCTGGTTTCTGATATAAATTCTGAAACAGCACAGTCTTCTGCAGCGATTCCAACTGTCCCGGATTCATCTGTTATGCGAGTTGCTGAGCCGCTACCCCAATTAGATGAAAGTGATGACGTTATTTCAGCAGCAATCAATCAGTTAACTGATGTGACTGATTTATTTCTGTTTAAGTCTTTTATACGTCATTTTGTTGTCACGATTGATAATATGACCAATCAGAAAATACCACAACGCTATGTCTTCAATCAGCGCGTGCCTGATAAATTTGCAGTGATAAAACAGGATGAAGATAACGCATTACTAGATAGCAAAAATTTCAAACGTTACGTAAACTTTGTGAATTTGGCGGAACGTATTGATACCAGAAAACTGGTCGCTCACTACGTCAGGTTTTATCCCTTATTTCAGGAAGCCTATGAAGAACTTGGTTATCCAGAACGATATTTCAATGATCGCTTTATCCAGGTTATGGATCATTTACTGGCTGCGCCAGAGATTAAAGGGCCAATTAGTCTGGTGCGACCAAAGGTGTTCTACCAATTTGCTAATTCGGAACTAGAGTCACTTTCTGCCGGGCAGAAGATTCTAGTGAGGATTGGCATTGAAAATGCACAGCGTGTTAAATCAAAATTAAGAGAATTACGCGCGATTCTTACGGCACTCCCTCCACGGTAGAAGATTTTAGATTTTCTGATCATTTCTTGTTTTATCCTGTTATTTTTCTTCTTTTCGGCAAATAAAAAATACAATTTACCTTGATAAATAGTTACTTAGGGTATTAACTTTAACTATTTATAAACTAATCTTGGATCATGCGTTATTTAAGTTTGCCCATTTTATTGTTTTCGTCGCTGTTTTTGACTGCGTGTGGACCAGCAGCACTCATTGGCGCAGTTGGATCTGCAATAACTCGTACGGCCTACGAAAATGACGCAAAGATTAATGATTATTCCACGCCAATTAGTCGTGGTAATAATTCTGAAATTGCACTGGCCAATTTGAAGCTTGGGATCGGTTATATGAACGAGGGACTTTATGAGAAGGCATTGGAAAAACTGAACCGAGCCTTGGAAGCCAAACCGGATTATCCGCCTACCTACAATGCACTTGGCGTGCTGTACCAGAAACTGGGTGTTTATGATGTTGCAGAAGCTAATTTTAAAATGGCAATTAAACTCAATCCTGCTGATTCTTCTACATTGAATAATTATGGATTGTTACTTTGCCAGAGTCAGCGTTTTGAAGAAGCTGATGAAACCTTTCTAAAAGCGGCGAATAATCCTTTATATGCAACCCCAGAGCTTGCTTTCACCAATGCAGGTACTTGTGCACTCAATAATGAACAGACTGAACTGGCTGAGAATTATTTTAAAGAAGCCTTGAGAAGGAACGCCGGGATTGGACCCGCATTGATTCAAATGTCAGAGCTCTCCTATGAGCAGGAAAAATATTTGCCAGCAAGAGGTTATTTAAGTCGCTATCTTGCATACAATAGACATTCAGCAAAAAGTTTATGGTTGGGAATACGTATTGAAAGAGAGCTAGGCGATAAAAATGCTGTCTCTAGTTATGAGTTATTGTTGCGCAACCAATTTTCAGAATCAGAAGAAGCAAAATTACTTAGCCAGGCATTATAATTGCGCCTCCCAAATAAATTAATCGGGAATTAGTGATTAGGAGTTAGATTTTCTCCCAGATTAATATTTTATTGTTTGCGGGCATATCAATGTTTTCCAATAGCTCGATCCCGGCCTCACTTGCCAGTGACTTCAAAGCTTCCAGATCACGAATAGCACTTAAAGGGTTTTGTTCTTTCAACCAGATATCAAAGCGGGAATTACTGTCGCTGGTGTAAGTTCCCCCAACATTGAATGGGCCATAGCAACAAAACTTTGCACCGGGTTGCATGAGTTCACCAAGTGAATGAATCAATACCTGAACACTCTCCCAACTTATGATATGTAAAGTATTTGCTGTGAATACAGATTCGATACTCGTGACAGGCCAGGGCTGCTGATTAATATCAAGCTGTAGAGGTGATTTTATGTTTTCGAGGCAGGCTTCTTCGATCCATGCATTAATTCCCGGTAAGTGTATGTTCAGGTCAGAAGGTTGCCAGGAAATATGAGGTAAATGTGTGGCGAAATGAACAGCGTGTTGTCCGGTGCCGCTACCAATTTCCAGTACTTCACAGCGATTGTCAAAAACACGTTTAAGTACAGAAAGGATGGGATCCTTGTTGTTTTCACAAGCCTGTGAGAATGGTTTGTTCATTTATAATTTTTAACTTTCATGATGTTACTATACTCCCAAGTGGTTTGGGCATGAGGGCATTAACTTGCCAGATTAATCTCTATTTATCTAGTAGAAATATATCCAGTGGGAACAATTGAAGCGAACAATGAAAGTATCCCTGATTAATAGTATCAATGCGATTTCCCGTGATGACTGGAACAAGATAACGGGTATTAAGTATCCCTTCATTCGCCATGAATTTCTTCATGCACTTGAAAAAAGTAGTTGTGTCAGTGAAGAAACAGGATGGATGCCACAACATTGTCTGGTGTATGACAGGGATGAATTAATCGCGTTAATGCCTATGTACAGGAAAACACATTCGCACGGAGAATATGTTTTTGATTTTGAATGGGCAAATGCGTACCGCCAGCATGGGCTATCATATTATCCAAAATGGTTAACAGCGATTCCCTTTACGCCTTGTGAAGGTGAAAGACTGTTCGTTAAAACAGGAATGGATAAGGAAACCGTATTAGAAGTAATCCTGAACCATATCACTGAAAATGCAGAGAGGGAAAATATTTCCAGCTGGCATTGCCTGTACCCAACATCAGCAGAAACAGAATTATTTGAATCTGCTGATTTGTGTATCAGGGAAGGCGTCCAATTCAGATGGATGAATAAAGGCTATCGAGATTTTAAGGACTATCTCGATTCCTTTAATTCAAAAAAACGCAAAAATCTACTGCGTGAAAGGCGTTACATTCGTGATCAGGGCATTGTATTGAAACAAATCCATGGAAAAGACATTACAGAACAACAGTTAGATGTATTTTTTCAGTTCTACCAATTAACGTATTTAAAGCGTGGCAACCCACCTTATCTGAATATAGAGTTTTTCAAAGAGATTGCCTTAACCATGCCTGAACAGTTGTTATTAATCCTCGCTGTAAAAGACAACACGTACGTTGGTACTGCATTCAGCCTGTTGGGCGAGGAAAGTTATTATGGTCGTTATTGGGGATGTTATGTGGAATATCACAGCCTGCACTTCGAAGCCTGTTATTATCAGGGGCTTGAGTATTGCATCAATAATCAGCTGGCGCGCTTTGACTCAGGCGCACAGGGAGAACATAAAATAGCCAGAGGGTTTGAACCTGTGACAACTTATTCTGCACATTGGCTTTCTGATCCGGAATTTGCAGCCGCAATTAAAGGTTTTACAAAGAGAGAAGCGAGTCTCATGGAGAAATATCGAAACAATGCTGCCGAATTATTGCCATTTAAAAATAATGAATAAAATACTAAAGATTACAAAGGGAATATTGCCGTGAAAGATGTAGAAAATGAAGTCATTGATGAGCAGGGAGAAGAAGATTTGCCAAAGAGCAAATCGCAAATCAAACGTGAATTTCACGAATTACAGGCACTAGGCAAACAACTTGTCGAATTACCACAGAAGCAATTTGTGGATATTCCTGTCTCAGATAAACTCAGGGAGGCAGTCGTTGTTGCAAAAACGCTCAAGCATGGCGCAATACGACGACAACTACAGTACATAGGAAAGTTGATGGTAAAGGAAGATGAAGCATTAATACGGGTAATGTTGCATAAATTACAGCAACCGCATAAAGACGATGTGAAAGCATTTCATCAGCTTGAGCAGTGGAGAGATCAACTACTGCAAGGTGATCAAGGCCTGTTAGATGAATTGGCAAAAAAGTTCGTAAATTTCGATCATCAACACATTAGACAATTGATTCGAAATGCAAAAAAAGAGCAGGAACAGAACAAGCCACCAAAATCAGCCAGATTATTACATAAATATTTGACTGGGATGCAGGGGTCTTAGAGACAGAGCACAGTACCCCTCCGCGTAGGCTTCGCGTTCTCGATATACACAATATATTAGTAAGATTACATTCGTCTAAAGCAGCATTATTTTATCTTTTTCTATGAGTATTAATTTTTTCTTATAAAGCGCTCCCAGTGCTTTTTTGTAGTTTTTCTTACTGACAGCGAAGCATTGATAGATATCTTCTGGTGAGCTTTTATCTGTCAAGGCTGATTCTCCGTCATTCTTTCTTAGATGATTAATAATTCTAGTATTCAGATCATCTCGTGCATCTTTTCCAGAGAGCTGTAAGCACAAGTCAATCTTCTTGTCTTCACGAATGGTTTTGATAAAACCTTTTAACTTTTCACCGTGTGAGAGTGTTTGAAATACTTCATTCTTATAGATCAATCCAATATGTGTATTATTGATCACTGCCTTATATCCCAGCTCGGTTTTTCCGAATATTAATAAGTCGACTGCTTGCTCTGGTTTGAAATATTGCGCTTCCTCGCTGAGGCGAGAATCCAGTTTTTGTGTGGCCGCGATCCTGTTTGTATTTTCATCAAGATACACAAGTACGGTATAGGATTGTCCTATTTTCAAAGGACTGATTTGCTCACCATAGGGAACAAGTAGATCTTTGGGTAAGCCCCAGTCCAGGAAAGCACCTGCCTGATTGACGTCAAGGACTTTGAGATAGGCGCATTCACCAACCATCACATAGGGTGTTTCAGTGGTTGCTATTAACAGATCGGCGGAGTCCAGATAGATAAATACATCAAGAGAGTCGCCAACCTCACAACTTTCAGGCACATATCTGCTGGGCATGAGTATTTCGCCCAGTTCTTCACCATCAAGGTAAATCCCATGATCGAGGCTTTTTACCACTTGTAGATTATTTATTTTTCCGATTTCAACCATTTATATCAGTGCCATTCCGTCATCAACAATACGGTGGTGAGTTTATTAGTGAATGGTGTTTAGTACTAGTTGAATCTTATATTATGGAGAGTTAAAGGCCATGAGAAAAATCTTGGTGTTTTGTTACAATGCGGGACTATTTTTTTGAGGATGAGCATGTGCCCAAGGCGAATGAACTAAAACGTGGGATGGTGGTTGAGGTTAATGACGAACCACATGTGGTCAAGAATGTTGAGGTGAGGAATCCATCATCACGTGGTGCTTCCGCTTTATATAAAATCCGCTTTACTCACCTGAAGACGAAACAGAAACTTGATGAGACTTTCAAGGGCGATGATTTGCTGAAGGAAGCAGATAGCGTCAAGGAGACTATTCAATATTCATATCAGGACGGTGATGATTATGTTTTTATGAACATGGATGACTATGAGCAATATATTCTCAATAAAAATGACATCAAGGGTCAATTGGGGTATTTGACTGAAGGTTTGGAAGGGCTTACTGGTATCTTGCTGGATGGGGTCCTTATCACCATAGAATTACCCGGCACGGTTGAGCTTGAAATTATTGAAACAGCGCCAGGAATGAAAGGCGCAAGCGCGACAAGCCGCACCAAGCCGGCATTTATGACAACAGGTCTGGAAGTGCAGGTGCCAGAATATATTGAAACGGGTGAGATGATTAAAATTAACAGTGCGAATAATAAATTCATTTCACGCGGGTCGTAAATAAAATAAATATTGAGGTTGAGTTGATGTTGATAGAAAAAAATAAGGTGGTCAGTTTCCATTTCAAGATAATTGAGAATGGTGAGTTATTGGAAAACTCAGATGATGGAGACCCTATGCTTTATATGCATGGACATAATGGATTAATTAGTGGCTTGGAGTCTGAGTTAGCTGGGAAAAAGGCCGGAGAAAGTTTTAGTGTGACGCTGGAACCGAAGGATGCTTATGGCATTCCCCTGGAATCCTCTAAACAGCGCATCCCCAAAAAACACCTCGCGACCAAGGAAAAATTGCAAGCGGGGATGGTTGTGGATATCAACACCACCGAGGGTCTCAGACAAGCGACGATAGTTAAAGTTGGTAAATTTAATGTTGATGTTGATACCAATCATCCCCTTGCCGGGAAAACACTGACATTTGAGGTTGATATCGTTGATATACGAGATGCGACTACTGAAGAGCTTGCACACGGTCACGCGCACGGCGCAGGCGGTCATCAACATTGATGCGGGAGTTATTTCGCTATTAAGGCATTAATATCGAACTGGATGCCATTCCAGCCATATTCAATAAAATTTCTGATGTTCGCATGGTCATTATTACCTGGATGCTCTAATACATCTTGCCGATAAAATTTACCGAAACAGGCCAGTGTTTGCTTTCTACTGAGATTATTTAACTGGGCGAATGAAAATATTTTACATGAGCCTTCATTGCAGCCAGCTTCATTTGTCACCTGGTTACTTCCATTTCCATTAGTGAACCGACTTGGTGTGTAAATATAGTTGTCCTCAATAACTTTCATCACCTGCTCAAATTCTATTTTCTCAGGTAATGTATTAAGTAAATTCATAAATTCACTAATTGTCATGTTGCAATACTCATTGGTATAAAGGTGGGACGAATACTTTTGTTTATTGGGATGCCTGATTATTATAGTTTGACAGATGATAATGACACTCCAGCGATCACAACAGATGTTAAAAGGGAATTACACCAGCCAGTAGGTCGGAGCAAGATTGATGATTGAAGAAAAATTGTCAGTATAGTATTAGTCTGGATCAATCTAATCCCAGTCATCATAACTTTCTATGTTTCTTCGTAGTCGTTGTTCCTCTTTCAGTTCTTCGATTCTGCGTCTTGCAGTGTATTGTGACATTTGAATCACATCTTTTACTTCTATAACATCAGTAAAAGAGTCTAATTCCAGATCACTGGTTTCGGTATCCAAATCTGTATTCGACTCTGTTAGATCATCATTTAAACGTTGGCTGTTCATTTATAGTACCTCCCCCTAAGGGTTAACATACTTCCAAAAAATTGCATGAAGGTGTTAATAAAAAATATTTTATTTATGTCATTTTTAAAAATTATTAAAAAGACAGTTACTAAAATACTTTAGCTGTTTAACGATTTTGCCTGTTTTTTCATTGATCAGGCGAGCAAAATATACTCCTGATAATTATATTTTCCAACAAAAATAATAATATAATTATCAATGAGTTACAAACTGTATTGCATTATGTTTATGTGAAAATGTCGTAAATTCGAATAATTATACAATCTGTCGTTTGTTTTACATTGCTCTGGAATGAATATTCTTTATGACAAAAAACACAAAGGTAGTTCTGTAGAGTATGTCTTCAGGATTGTTTTTTCTCTCTCAATTATCAAGTATTCCTGTAGACTGCCGCAGTTTTAACATCCTGGGAATCCTGCTTGCCACACACAGGGCTTATAAAAAAGAGACAGCCAAGAAATGAATAATTATATACCTGGTCAGCGTTGGATAAGTGATGCTGAATCTCGCATGGGTTTGGGGACTGTTTTATCTTCAGAAGAAAGAACCGTTAAGATTTCATTTCCAGCAACGGGAGAAGTTCGTTTGTATGCAAAACAAGCGGCTCCGCTCACCAGAATTATTTTTAATATTGGAGATGAGATTTCCACTGAAGATGGCCTGACAATTATTGTTGATTCAATTATTGATGACGAAGGATTGATCATTTATCAGGGAATTAATGAAGCGGGTGAGCAGCTAACCATAAGTGAAGATTGTTTAGCTAATACAGTACAATTAAATCGACCGGCAGAACGCCTGTTTAATGGTCAAACTGATTCCGATAAATGGTTCCAGGCCAGATTCCAGACAATCAACCAACAAAACAGATTGGCACACAATGATCTTTACGGACTGGTAGGGAGTCGAACCAGCTTAATCCCACATCAATTATATATTGCCAATGAAGTAGCGCATCGTCATGCGCCACGTGTTTTACTCGCCGACGAAGTTGGCTTGGGAAAAACAATAGAAGCCGGGATGATCATCCATCATCAAATATTGACAGAACGCGCTCAACGTATCCTGATAGTTGTTCCTGAAAGTCTTATTCACCAATGGTTGGTGGAAATGCTGCGTAAATTTAACATGACGTTTAGTATTTTTGACGCAGATAGATGTTATGCCCTGGAAGAGGGTAATAAAGAAAGCGATGAAGAGTTCAATATTTTTCAAACCGAACAGTTAGTTATTTGTAGTATAGAATTTCTGGCTGAATATGAAAATTATTATCAACAATCATTGCTTGGCGAATGGGATCTGTTAGTCGTTGATGAAGTGCATCACTTGTATTGGTCAATCAATGAGGTGAGTACAGAATACGAGATAATAGAACAATTATCGCATTCAACCAGAGGTGTTTTATTACTTACAGCCACTCCTGAACAATTGGGTAAGGAAAGTCATTATGCTCGTTTACGATTACTGGATCCAAATCGTTTTCCAGATTTTAAATCATTTATAGAAGAAGAAAAAAATTACGAACCAATAGCACTGGCAGTCGAGGACTTGTTTTCAGGCGAGGAACTATCAAGTAATACCCTGGAAATACTTAGGGGCACACTAGTTGATGCCGACGCTAGATTCCTGGATATGATTGGTAATACAGAGTTTCATTCTCCAGTAAATATTGAGGCAAAAAAGAAAGTCATCGATCAATTACTGGACTATCATGGCACTGGGCGTGTTTTGTTCAGAAATACGCGTAACACCATCAAGGGCTTTCCAGACAGGGAACTTGTTGTCTATCCGCTGCCTTCGTCTCAGGAATACCTTTCACTCTACGATGATTCTCCAAACAAGCTCATAGAAGAAGAAAATATTAATTTATTACTATGTCCTGAGATGCTCTACCAACAAGATGGACATACAAACTGGGGAGAAATTGATCCGAGAGTTAACTGGTTGATTGATATGCTTAAAGTGTTAAAGGAAGAGAAAGTATTGGTGATTTGTGCACATGCCAGTAGTGCAATTGATATCAGTAAATTATTACAAAAAAAGGAAGGGTTGCACGTAGCTGCTTTTCATGAAGGTTTGAGTTTAGTTGAACGCGACCGTGTTGCGGCCTATTTTGCTAATGAAATTGACGGCAGCCAGGTACTTATATGCTCTGAGATAGGCAGCGAAGGAAGAAATTTTCAGTTTGCACATCATTTAATACTCTTTGATTTACCTTTGAATCCGGATTTACTGGAGCAGAGAATAGGTAGACTGGATCGGATAGGTCAGAGGGAAACAATAAAAATTCATGTGCCTTATATTGAAAATACTCCACTGGCCGTCATGTTCAACTGGTATCAGGAAGGACTAGAGGCATTCAGAGTAACCTGTCCTGCGGGTCAGGCCGTTTTCGAGCAGATTGAAAGTGAGTTAAAAGCTGATTTAATTGCTAATAAAATTAGTGATAGACTGATAAATAAAACAAGCAAAATACATCTGCAACTCAACGATGCGATGCATAAAGGACGCGATAGGTTGCTGGAATATGGCTCCTGCCGCCCAGCTATAGCCGAGGCATTGAAAAGTAAAGCAATCATGGATGATAACAACAATACATTACCTGAATATATGGATCTCATCTTTGATTGTTTTGGTATCAATTCCGAATTTCATACTGAATCAAGTTATATATTGAGTCCAGGCGAAAGGATGCTTTTGTCATTCCCCGGACTGACAGATGAGGGCATGACGATTACCTACTCAAGAGAGACTGCATTGATACACGAAGATATGCAATATCTATCCTGGGAACATCCTCTGGTGAGTTATGCCATGGATATGGTCATGAGTAGCGAACTGGGCAACGCTACGGTCTGTACCTTGAAACAGGAAGAGATAAACCCAGGGTCATTATTGATGGAAGCACTGTTTGTTCTGGAACCAATTGATAAACTGGATATGCAGTCCAGTCGATATTTACCACCAACAACAATCAGAATCATGCTGGATGAGCAAGGCAATCGTTTAAATATTGAAAGCAATATGATTAATGAAAATCAGAGCAGAGTTGCATCAGAAATAATTAAAGAAGTGATCAACATGAAAGCGGATGTAATCAGAACATTATTGGAGAAATCCAGAAATCTCGCAGAGGAACAAGCGCCGAAACTAAAGCAACAGGCAATAGAAAGAACCAATGATATTTTGCAAACGGAAGTAGATAGACTGTTACATATGCGAATAGTAAATTCAAATATTCGTCTTGAAGAAATAGAATATTTCAAGAATCAGTTAGAAATTACTTCGGAACTTATTGCCACAGCATCGATACGACTTGATGCGTTGCGTATTATTATTACCATCTAGAAAACATTGACTCGTTCAATTCAGATTATTTTGATTTTCTTTTACGACTCTGGGCCTTTTTTTTATGGGTTTTTTTTGCCAGGGTTTTTTTTGCCGGGGTTTTTTTTGGTATCAATGTAAACCAGTCTTCCTTTGTTATTTCATGATAATGATCTGCTTCATCTTTGAGTAATTGTGATGTTGTTTTAAGTACTGCTGCGATCTCGACTCGTACTCCCTCGGATTTAAGGTGTCGAACCAGTTCAATATAATCAGAATCGCCAGACATAATGATAATGGTATCCACTTTATTGGCGAGCTGAATTGCATTAATAGAGAGTGGAATATCAGCACTTTTATGACAGGGTCTCACTGAGCCATGATAGAAATTGTGCAGACGTTCCTGCAGCTTTGATGAAATATGTTTACCTTCTCTAAAATAGACCAGACGACTCAAACCTCTGTTGACCAGTAACTTTGGAACAAGTGCGTCCAAATTAAGCATGGTATTTGTGTCATCCGCTTCAGAGTGGATGCTGCGCTCAATATTGTTGCCATCAATCAAAATGGCTACGGTCTGGGAAATTGTAATATTTTCCGGATGAGTAATTATTTCTGTCGTATCTTTCATAGGTTTCTAAAAATGAGTTATCTGAAATATGATTATACAGCTTATTTATGATGACATGGTCTTGAATATGGTGTGCAATAATAAATTTTGATATTAGAATGAAACGATGAATAGACGTCTGGTTATCCTCATCCTGTTTACTTTGGTACTTGTCTGGAACTTCGTTCTTTTCCCCTCGAAAATTGAGTTTTCTGATCGTACCAAGGTGTTACAAGGGCTATCTTTTGCGAAGCCATATAAGGAAGCAATTGCCGACTACTGGAAAGCTAAAGGTCAATTTCCTGTTCAGGAGGAATGGAAGTCTGAGACATTGGTATCGGATGAAATACTGGATAAATCTCTGGTTGAATCGATTATTGTGAGCGAGGAGGCACCAGGTTCGATCAGTATTTATTATACAAAGCGCAAAGATTCAAGTGTGCTTGTAGACATCGAAGGAAAGAAACTTGTAATAACGCCATCCATTGTGGCTGGCAAGCTAAAATGGAAGTGTAAAGGGACATTAGCAGAAAATTTACTCCCCGCTGCTTGTCAATGAGCCATTCCCGCCATGACTACGGTTCAATGAGCCATTCTCGCCATGATCACGGTACGTTAAGAAGTGACTTATTTCGTTGAGCATATTATCGGGATGATTGTAGTCGATTAGAATTTGGTGATACGCGTTATCATTCCCAAGCAGCAGCATGGGGAAAGCATTACCGCCAAGCTGACGGGCAAAGGTAATCTCACGATTAAGTAATTTCCGATTCTGCTCGGAGTTTAATTCTGCGGTGAATCTCTCTATATCAAGGTCAATTTCGTCTGCTAGTTCGATTAAGGTTTCAGTGTCCGATGGGTTTCGAGCTTGACAATAATAAGCATGCTGGATTGCACGGATCATAGGCTCTTCAAATTTAATGTCCTGTATTTTTGCGGCAAGCACAGCACGGCAAGCGGGATAGGTACTACGTCTTGGGTGACATTTGTTCCAGAATTCAAAATTAAATTTTGTCTCCGGCACACGTATTTGTATAGTGCGCCAATGATTCTGAATCTGATAACGCAATTCTTCCGGCATGGATTCATCTGTATCTTTGGCAAGGCCGCCGAGTAAATATTCAAGCTGAAGATGATTGGGAAGTCTCTCGTTCAAGGCATCCAGGGCCGGGCGAAAGGCCCAGCACCAGCTACACATCGGGTCATGAATATAATAAATCGTCGTTGTCATAGCCTTTTTTAATATTTATGCAGCAAGAATAACTTTATAATGTGCTACATGCTATTGTAGTGAATGATCATCCAAATTAGTTATCAAATAATAAATAAAAATAAATTATTTTTAATAATTTTATTCTCATTGTTATTCAATCCATTTGTCTCAGCTGATACATGTCCTAATGCCAATGACATTCGAGACAGAAAAGTCCCGGAAGCCTATGAATGGACCGTTAATTACGAATTGGCACTGGACGATCTACTTTCTGTCACTCAATTATATGCTGTAAGCATCGAAAATTATGGGGAGTTTGTTTCCTGTAGATATGAAAGTCCAAATAGAGAAGTCAGAATGGATGGTATCTCTAAAACTGAGAAATGTTTAATCATGGTTGACACTGGTGATTGGTTTACTATCGACGATGGTAGAATTGTTTGCCAGGAAGATGAGTTGACGAATTGCCAATATAAATATGAATGCTGATGAGTAATATTGACTTGAACAAAAATGACCCGGAAAGATTCTACTATTAAGGGGGGGAGGAGGGATAGAGTCCATCCCGGGTCAATTACAAGTCATGAGTAATAAACTAGATATAATTCTAGTAAATTTAGCTGGGAAAGTATGTGAAGTAGTCCACAGATTTGACCACGGTTTGGCTGAAACTGTGATGAGAATCACAGTTCTTAAGTCGATATTTGAAATTAATTAATCAATTGCCAGATTGGCTACAAATTCATCAGACTAATGACTGACCAGCCAGGTTCCGGAGTGATTTCTTTTTCAGATGTGAAGATGTGCAAACGTCCGCGCTGATCAATCGCAAATAAAGGGATTAATTGCTCAGTCCGATCGCTTATGTAGGCTTCATAATCATACTCATCGCTGAGTTGTGTAGTCTTGATTTCTGCACCTTGTCTCAGAAGCGACGCAATCTGACCGTAGGTGATTCCTTCACTAAATAATTGATAACCACGATGTCTTGTTGAGTGTGTGTGTTTTTCTGAGATGATTTGTTCTCTATTTGTTTTCAGCTCAAATATATTTTGCACACCAAATTCTGATTTAAAGCGCAAGCTGGCGAGCGTATTCTGATTAGCATTCCCTGTCATCGCCAGCATCTTCCCGATCCCTGTGAGATTTAGATTGCGATCAGCGTGTTCTGATGTGGGATTGCCAAAATAAGTGCTTAGACCATCCATCCTTGCCTGACTTGTATTTTCCCAATTGCTATCCGCCAGGATGACATTCAAACCTGATTCCTGTAACGCCTTACCTATAGAACGGGCGACGTTTCCTGATCCGACAATCAATAACCCAGTGGGTGGTGGTTCTCTGACACCTAACCAATGTGCAATGTATTTGGCAGTTGCACTTTGCAAAATCACGGTGCCAATGATGATGAAAAAAGTAAGAGGCACTAGTAATGATGCTTCCGGGTAGCCTTCAGCTTCAAGACGAATGGCAAAGACTGATGCAACAGCTGCGGCTACAATTCCTCTAGGACCAATCCATGAAATCACTAGTTTTTCTGCAGGTTTTAAATCAGATCTGAATGTGGACACCCAGACTGCAAGTGGTCTTGCCAGTAACATCATGATCGCAAGTATGCTCAGGGCGTGCCAACCGATTTCCTCGAATTGATAAAATTCAACACGAGCCGCAAGAATGATGAATAAACCTGAAATCAACAAAACACTTAAACTTTCCTTGAAATCAAGGATGTCATCGATATCTGTATTTTTTAAATTTGCCAGTACCATTCCCATGACGGTGACTGACAGTAATCCGGATTCATGCGCCAGGTGATCTGCACCAGCATAAACAGCAAAGACAAGTGTCAAAGAAAGTACATTACGCAGGTATTCAGGAATCAGATGTCTACGCAGTATATGTCCAAGGAATAAAGCGGCAAGTGCGCCAAGCATTGTGCCAACCAGCACGATACGACCAAACACCAATGAAATAGTTTCCAGAGCGTGTCCTGGTTGACTAGAGATAATAAAATCAAATACAAGGACAGCCAGTAGTGCCCCGAGAGGATCGATAACAATGCCTTCCCAGCGAAGTATATTGGCTATCTTTGCATTAGGTCTGACAGTACGAAGTATGGGCATGATGACTGTTGGTCCGGTAACGACAACAACAGCGCCGAATAAAAACGATAATTCATAGGGAAAGCCGATTAAAATATGTGTTGCTACGGCTGTAATCAGCCATGTGATAAGTGCACCTATCGTAATCAGATTGCGAACAACAGATCCCAGGCCTCTTATTTCATCAAGCTTGAGCGTCAGACTTCCTTCAAAAAGAATGACAGCGACGGAAAGAGAAACTATGGGGAACAGTAGATCAGCAAATAATTCGTCTGGTTTTAGCAAACCAGTAACAGGCCCGACAATCATGCCACAGAGAAGCAGAAATAATATTGCCGGGAGGCGTGCCCACCATGCCAGCCATTGGCATGCTATTCCTAATACACCAATTCCGGCCAACGAAATGAGAATATGACTATCCAAAGATCAACCCTCGTAATATTTTTCTTGTTAACTATCTGGTGAGCATTAATAGTAATGACATTATGTATTATCTGAAAAATTAGTGTATGTCTGGCTGATTTTATGTTAATCCACTCTGAATCCGTCAATATCACCTTGAATAGGAGTACTAGTGTGACTGTTCAGTTGAGGAGTATATTGAGCGGCTGCGCAGTTTTTATTTCGATATTGTTAGTCGCTCAATTTTAAAAATATTAATCAGGTCGCTTAAACACCAAAGTTGCGTTCGTTCCACCGAAACCAAAGCTATTAGACATGATTGTGTTGAGACCGGCATTGTCTTCTCTCTTTGTGACAATTCGCATATCAGCAGCACCTTCATCCAGTTTACTTACATTTGCAGAGGCACTGATAAAATCGTACTCCATCATTAATAATGAATATATTGCTTCATTTGCGCCTGCTGCACCAAGACCATGACCCGACAATGATTTTGTGCCGCTGATCCTGGGAGAATCTTCACCGAAGACTTCTTTTATTGCTTTAAGCTCAGTGATGTCACCAGCGGGTGTGCTGGTCGCATGCGCATTGATGTAATCGATGGGTGTGTCGACAGTTGAAATTGCCTGCTGCATACAGCGTACTGCACCTTCACCAGAAGGTTTAACCATATCTTCACCATCTGAGGTGGCACCATAACCAACCACTTCGGCATAGATGTGTGCATTTCTCTGTAATGCATGTTCCAGTTCTTCAAGGACAACGATGCCTCCGCCTCCCGAAATAACAAAGCCGTCACGATTTGCATCATAGGGCCGTGATGCAACTTCCGGCGTATCATTATATGATGAGGAAAGCGCTCCCATGCTGTCGAATAATAGCGTACTGGTCCAGTGCACTTCATCAGCGCCACCCGCAAAAATAATATCTTGTTTCCCTGCCTGTATGATTGCATAGGCATTGCCAATGCAATGTGTACTTGTTGCGCATGCTGAGCTAATGGAATAATTAACACCCTTGATTTTATAGGCAACTGAAAGACAAGCGCTAACTGTACTTGCCATAATTCTTGGCACCATCGTGGGGCCTACTTTACGGGCACCTCTTGAACGCATGATATCAACAGCTTCAACCAGGTTCTGATTTGAACCACCGCCTGAGCCAGAAATTAAACCAACTCCTGGGTTTGAAAGTTGATCTTCACTCAGACCTGAAACCTCGATGGCTTCTTTCATTGCCAAATAGGCAAACGCTGCGGCATCACCCATGAACCGCTTAAGTTTTCTATCAATCAATTCATCGAGATTTAGTCGAATTGGACCGTGTATGTGAGATCGGAATCCAAGCTCTGCATATTCTTCACAGTACTCAATACCTGATTTACCGGATTTTAGTGATTCGGTAACTTCTGCTCTGTTATTACCAATACTGGAGACAATACCAAGACCGGTGATTACGACACGCTTCATTAATCTTCCTCGCTTAAAACCCTTTTGTTGATTCAAATAAGCCTACACGAAGATCCTTGGCTGCATAAATTTCCTTACCATCAATGGTCATTGTGCCATCGGCGACACCCATCACCAGTTTCCGTCGGATGAGTTTCTTAATGTCAATAGTGTAGGTCACCAGGCCTGCATTTGGTAATACCTGGCCTGTGAATTTAATATTACCTGCTCCTAGTGCCCGGCCTCTCCCGGGTGAGCCTGTCCATCCAAGAAAAAATCCTAATAACTGCCACATTGCGTCCAGTCCCAGACAGCCAGGCATCACCGGATCGTTATGGAAATGGCAATCAAAAAACCAGAGGTCCGGTTTAATGTCGAACTCAGCAACAATCAATCCTTTTTGAAAGGCGCCACCTTCATCATTGATATGGGTGATTCGATCAAACATGAGCATCGGAGGCGCAGGCAATTGTGCATTGCCCTCCCCGAATAACACGCCTTCACCTGATTGAATCAGATCTTCGTAAGTGTAGTCATTTTTTTTATTCATTTCTTAATAGTATCGCACGTGGAACACACTTGAAAAACAAGTTTATAGGGAAATCATTCCAGAACCTATGCTGAGACAGCGAGTCATAGATTAGAAATATGCTGATTAAGTATAAATTCTATGTCAGAGAAAGATGTAACAAAGTTTAATATTCAGTCATTCAGGCTCTATTTTCTGTTTCTATGCCTCATCTGCATAGCTGTGTACGCTCTGATAATGAAATCAAGTGTCTTCGCAGATTCTGAATTACGTAAAAACATTGAATGGCGAAAAACAGATTTCTCGAAAAGTATCGTTAACATTGAAGAAATTGAATCAGGTGGCCCGCCAAAAGATGGTATTCCTTCCATTGACAGGCCGAAATTCATTTCAATTAAACAAGCTAATCAATGGTTAAACAGTCAAGAACCAGTCATTGTTCTAACACTAGAAGGACAAACACGTGCCTACCCAATACAAATACTAATCTATCACGAGATAGTAAATGATAAATTGGCTGATATCCCTGTAAGTGTCACTTTTTGCCCGTTGTGCAATGCTTCAATTGTATTTGATCGCAGGGTGGGAGGAGAGGTGCTGGATTTCGGCGTCACGGGGAAGTTACGCAAGAGTGACATGATTATGTATGACAGGCAGACGGAATCCTGGTGGCAGCAATTTACCGGGAAAGGAATTATTGGTACCTATGCCGGGACTGAACTCAAACAGATATCCGCGAGTATTGTTGCCTATGATGATTTTAGAGCTACGTATCCGGCGGGTTTGGTGCTCTCTGACGAGACGGGGTATTCCAGACCCTATGGTAAGAACCCTTATAAGGGATATGATCAGATAGGTGACTACCCATTTTTATTCAAAGGGGAAATTGATAAGCGATTACCCGCAATGGAGCGCGTTCTGTTCGTTCGCCATGGAGCGCAACAGCGTCTTTATCCTTTTAGTCTGGTAAAGAAATCAAGTGTCATCAATGATGAGTTGGGCGATTTAAAGATTGCTATTTTCGGAATAAAGGGAACCTTGTCGGCGTTAGATGCAGAAGACATCAACAAATCAAGAAAAATAGTTTCCGTGACGGCATGGTCAAGACGTCTTGACGATCAAATATTAAGTTTTGAGTTCTTCGATAATCACATAAGGGATATGGAAACCGGGTCGCTGTGGAATATCCTTGGAAAGGCAATCGCTGGGCCATACACTGGTCGACAATTAAACACTGTAGATAGTGGCGTTAATTTCGCATTCGCATGGTTGGCATTCAATCCAGATTCAGATATTTACCATAAACCCTGAGGCGTTGTTTTTCTTATCTATTTCCTTCTTCCCAGGGTTGTTTATGATCGAAATCCCACGGCTAATCTTACGCCTCTCTTGACACTGATCTTTCTACCGTTAGACTCACTGCAGTGCACAAAAAATCAGGATATTTTATGTCAGCAGAGAGCGGTTTAATCAATAGAAGAAAGAGTGTCGGCGTTAAGGTCGGCTCGGTAATGATAGGTAGTGGCGCCCCGGTTGTCGTACAGTCCATGACAAATACAGATACCGCCGATGCTGAATCAACTGCGAAACAGGTACAAGAACTTGCAGCTGTGGGTTCCGAACTTGTGCGGATTACTGTGGATACAGAAAAAGCGGCCAGTCAGGTTGCATTAATTAAAGAAAAGCTGGATGCCATGGGATGCCATGTTCCTTTGGTGGGTGATTTTCACTATAACGGACATACTCTACTTGAAAAATATCCTGATTGTGCGGAAGCGCTGGCCAAGTATCGGATTAACCCGGGCAATGTGGGCTTTGGTAAGAAAAAAGATATTCAGTTTGCTGTGATGATTGAAAAGGCTATCCAATATAACAAGCCAGTTCGTATTGGGGTGAATTGGGGAAGTCTGGACCAACAATTATTAACCCGAATGATGGATGATAATGCCAGGTTAGCAGAACCTCATGACACAGATGATGTGATGAAGGAGGCCTTGATCGTGTCTGCGCTAAAGAGTGCAGAAAAAGCTGAAGAGATTGGTTTAGCTCGGGATCAAATTGTTCTTTCATGTAAAGTCAGTGGTGTGCAGAAATTGATTTCAGTTTATCGTGACCTTGCCGCA
>CAZDFI010000008.1:31966-43710 GCA_964504725.1 uncultured Enterobacteriaceae bacterium | reverse complement strand
TAAACAGATTCATGGTATAGAAATGGATCCCGGGGGCACCTGCTGACAATAGTTTGTCACAAAGCTGCGTGGTCACATCGATACCAAACTCTCGTATTGCTTTTCTGTCATCACCAAATTCCTGTAACCGCTTCAATATCCAGCGTGGGATCTCGGCACCACAGGCATCAGAGAATCGGCTTAATTGAGTACATGTCACAATCGGCATCACACCAGGCACGATCGGAACATCAATCCCCATCTTTTCGCAACTATCGACAAATCTGTAATAGGCATCCGGATTATAAAAGTACTGGGTAATGGCAGCATCAGCACCAGCATCAATCTTACGCTTAAAATTCTTCATATCTTCGCTAGCGCTGGCCGCTTGAGGGTGAAATTCAGGATAGGACGCAACTTCAATATGAAAATGATCGCCAGTCTCTCTGCGTATAAACTCTACCAGTTCACTTGCATAGCGCATTGGCCCGCCGCCAATCGAGCCAGAAGGTAAATCGCCACGCAAGGCCACGACATTACGTATGCCCGCTTCCATATAAGAATCAAGGACGCTTTGAATCTCTTCGGTGGTACTGCCAATGCAAGAAACATGCGGCACACCATCGATACCTGTCTTTTGGTAGATATCCATCACCGTCTCAAAAGTCCGTTCTCGTGTACTTCCACCCGCACCAAAGGTCACTGAAAAAAAATCAGGTTTTAGCTTCGCCAGACGCTCAGTTGTCGTCTGTAATTTGCCCACCGCTTCTGGTGTCTTCGGGGGAAAATATTCAAAGCTGAATTTTTTGTTAAAATTTTTCTGTGATTCCATAGTTAAAATCCCTGTGAAACGTTAAAAGTGAAGCGTGAAACGTTGTTGTCAAAATTAGCAATCTCGACATTTCACGTTTCACCCTTAACGTTTTTTTAATAACGATAATGTTCAGGTTTGTATGGGCCGTCGACTGTCACATTAATGTAATCAGCTTGCTTCTGTGTCAACTGAGTCAACTTCGCGCCGATACGATCCAGATGTAATCTCGCAACCTTTTCATCAAGATATTTCGGCAACACATAAACATCTTTTCCGTACTCGCCACCTTTGGTAAACAGTTCTATCTGGGCAAGCACTTGATTAGTAAACGAGTTGGACATGACAAAACTCGGATGACCCGTGGCACAACCCAGATTCACCAAACGACCTTTGGCCAACAAAATAATACGTTTGCCATCAGGAAAAATGACATGATCAACCTGTGGCTTGATCTCTACCCACTCATATTTTTCCAGGCTGGCCACCTCAATCTCATTGTCAAAGTGACCAATGTTGCAAACAATCGCCTCATTTTTCATCTTTGCCATATGATCATGTTGTATCACACCAAAGTTCCCCGTGGTGGTGACAAAGATATCAACCTGATCACACACGTCATCCATATGCACCACGCGATAACCTTCCATGGATGCCTGCAGCGCACAAATCGGATCAATTTCTGTGACCCATACAGTGGCACCCAGTCCACGAAGCGACTGTGCACAACCTTTGCCAACATCACCATAACCCAGCACCAAAGTAACCTTGCCTGCAATCATGACATCGGTAGCGCGCTTGATACCATCCACCAAAGATTCACGACAGCCATATAAATTATCAAACTTGGATTTGGTTACAGAGTCATTGACGTTGATGGCAGGGAAAGGTAATTCACCTGTCTTGACCATTTGATATAAACGCTGAACACCCGTTGTGGTTTCTTCAGTGACCCCTTGAATGTTTGCCAGAGTGCGTGAATAAAAATCACTGTCCTCAGCCAGTTTCTTCTTGATGGCTGCAAACATTACTGTTTCTTCTTCGGAACCGGGGTTATCTAGCACAGACATGTCTTTCTCAGCCTTAGCCCCGAGTATCAATAACAGGGTTGCATCCCCGCCATCATCCAGGATCATGTTGGGTGTGCCACCATCACCCCATAACATCATGCGGTGAGTGTAATCCCAATACTCTTCCAGCGTTTCACCTTTAACAGCGAAGACCGAAATCTTTTGATCAGCAATTGCCGCCGCCGCGTGATCCTGTGTGGAGAAAATATTACATGAAACCCAACGAACTTCTGCACCTAACGCTACCAGCGTCTCAATGAGTACGGCGGTTTGAATGGTCATATGCAGAGATCCTGCAATGCGTGCACCTTTTAAAGGTTGAGTATCGGCAAATTCCTGTCGAATCGATACCAGGCCAGGCATCTCGGTTTCAGCAATACGAATTTCTTTATGGCCCCATTCGGCCAGAGATAAATCAGCAACAAAATAATCAGAAAATACATCGGAAGCAGCTACGCTCATCTGGGTTTCCTCCAAATCAAGCGAGCACCGTTTGAAAATGCTATCTCCCAAGCCTGGCGGTCGAATCCGTCGCAGTGCTCCTCAGGAAATAGTTACAATTTGTTTCACTTGAAAGGTCGGAGACTCTTCAAGGGTCGGGAATTATAGCGCTATGATTCTGATAATCAAGCTAGCTTTGGGCTAATTTAGAGTAAATTTGATAATTCACAGTAATCTTTTAGATTTGGTCTTGCCCTGCACGGCAATCCACTTTTCTTTGAAGAAAAGTAGGCAAAAGAACCTTTCCCCAATATCGTACCCTCCGGGTTCCCTCACAGCTTCATGATTTTTGAAGGCCGCGGATACAAGACTCCTGTCTTGGTTCCGCTTATTTGAACGTCCTGTTCAAATAACCTTAAAATCATTCACCTGCTCGGCACAATATAGGGGGGATGGATAAGCACTCCACCTAGCTTACATGCAATATTAGCTACTCAGATCTATAATGCCTTAACGGACAGACTGAACATAAAATATAGTCAGATTACGAATCAATGAAACGGATAATTATTACAATCGCTACTTTGGTAGCGTACCTTGCTGTATTAATATCCCTCATGCTGCCAGACTTACTTAAGAAATATTTCCCAGAAACTCTGACTGAAGAAGGCTATTTATCAGAATACTTGTCTGACCTATTCCATATAGCGATAGAATTCTCTTGGGTCTACGTTCTGATAGTTATTTTTTATTTGGGGTATTCAGCGTTAAGCAATGCAGCACCTAAAGGAAAACGATATCTCTGGACCTGGTTAATACTGTTTGGGCATTTTTTAACCATTCCTTTCTTTTGGTATTACTACATTTGGAATGAAAAGAAAAATCAATAAGGCAGTATCGATTGATATGGGCGTTAAGATCATCGAAGGGATTACTTCCCGTTATGCCTTGCCGAGCTGATTGCCATCGGTAGCGTAAAAATCACATGGATGTGATTTTTAGTTCAACTGAGCATGGATGCGAATTTGAACGGCGCGTTGGCGATGGTGAGCAGATCGGGGAGCCTTTAGGCCAAGGCATTAGGGCGGCCTTTCTTTTCGTGCCTTTTCTTTGGCCGCGCAAAGAAAAGGTACTCTCCATCAGGAGAAGCCCAAACTGAATAAGGAATAAAAATATCTAGTATTGACTCGGCTTTATCTCCTGAGTCGCTCTACCTCATGCATCCATGCAGTCGTGGATAACGGCTCAAGACCGGTATGACAAATAATAAAACCTACCCCAACTCCGACTTCAAAGCCTCAGCTTTATCAACACTCTCCCACGGTAAATCAATATCCGTCCGGCCAAAATGCCCGTACGCGGCTGTGGCTTTATAAATCGGCCGCAACAGATCCAACATACTAATAATGCCCTTAGGCCTAAGATCAAAATGCTCCCTAACCGCAGCGATCAATTTAGCTTCATCAACAGTCCCCGTGCCAAAAGTCTCAACACCGATCGAAGTTGGCTCAGCCACCCCAATTGCATAGGACACCTGCACTTCACACCTGGAAGCCAGCCCGGCAGCTACAATATTCTTCGCCACGTAGCGGGCAGCATAGGCAGCTGATCGATCAACCTTGGAAGGATCTTTCCCCGAGAAGGCACCACCACCATGACGTGCCATACCGCCATAGGTATCGACGATAATCTTACGACCCGTCAGTCCACAATCCCCAACAGGGCCACCGATGACAAAACGTCCGGTGGGATTAATGTGGTACAGGGTTTTCTCATGCAACCATTTTTCAGGCAGCACAGGTTTAATAATCTCTTCCATGACGGCCTCACGCAGATCTTCAGTTTCGATATCATCTGTATGCTGCGTAGATAAAACAACAGCATCAATCGCTACCGGCTGCCAATCTTCGTAACGGAATGTCACCTGACTTTTGGCATCTGGCCGCAACCAGTTCAGCTTGCCATTCTTTCTGACCTCGGCCTGCTTACGCACTAATCGGTGTGCATAATCAATCGGAGCAGGCATTAAGCTCTCTGTTTCATTACATGCGAAACCGAACATCAAACCCTGATCCCCCGCGCCCTGCTCCTTATCATCACCTTCATCAACCCCCATGGCAATATCCGTAGACTGTTTATCTAATGCAATCAGGACGGCAATGGTGTCGGCATCATAGCCAGTATCGGAACTCGTATAGCCAATCTCACGTACTGTGTCTCTGACAATTTCAGGAAAATCAACCCTGCCGGTTGATGTGATTTCACCGGAGATGACCGCCATCCCTGTATTCACCATGGTCTCACAGGCGATTCTTGATTTGGGATCCTGCGCAACAAGCGCATCGACAATTGCATCTGAAATTTGATCCGCAACCTTGTCGGGGTGACCTTCTGAAACTGATTCTGATGTAAATAAATAATCTTTAGCCATATGTAATACCTGTACTGAAACCCTGAAATTTAAATGTAATTAATACTTCGAAATAGGAACGAGCGGCGCAGTTTAACTGATTCCGACAGGCTTGACGATGTTATACTTGGCCTGAAACAAACAGGCTTTAAACAAGTAGTATATATAGAGGATACTCTGCAATCATGGTACTTACAGAAACACCCGTCTGTGACTTCGGTCAGGATGCAATTGACTTCAGCCTTCCCGGCACCGACGACAGACTTTGGTCACTGGAAGACTGTCGCGGCGAAAACGGCACCCTGGTGATGTTCATCTGTAATCACTGCCCCTATGTCAAAGCCATTCAGGAACGTCTGGTGTGCGATACCCGCGAACTACTGGATGTCGGTGTAAAAAGCGTTGCTATCATGTCCAACGATACCCATGATTATCCCGAAGATTCGTTTGAGAATATGCAAAAAATCGCTGAACAGTTTCAGTATCCCTTCCCCTATTTACTGGATGTAACTCAAGAGATCGCCAAAACATATGGTGCGGTCTGTACCCCGGATTTTTTCGGCTATAACGCAGATTTGAAACTACAATATCGCGGCCGACTGGATGCCAGCCACACAGAGCCTGCTGCTGATGCACCTAGAGAATTATTCGAAGCGATGAAATCAATCGCTGCTTCAGGTAAAGGCCCTGAAGCTCAAATCACGGGACTGGGTTGCTCAATTAAATGGAAGACTTAGCTAATCTTAAGCCCTGGGAAATAGAGCGTCGGTAAATAGAAAGCTGAAACCTGAACAAAAATTGAGGTCTTGATCGAGATAATCAGGAAAATCTGCACAAATACCCCTGAAAATGCACCAAACATGCCGGCTTCTCTTGCCCGAAAACCGTGCCTGAGAGACAATGCGCGGCTTGAGAAAACTTCTTCCAGATGTGCGCAATACGAATTAGATCAACAATTAGGCGCATATCGTTCTGGAAAAGCCTGCACTGGTAAACAGCAGCTCAGACAACATTCTAAAATCATACAGCTCTCAGGAGATTTATATGCCTTCAAGGCGTGAACTTGCCAACGCGATCCGTGCACTGAGTATGGACGCCGTGCAAAAAGCAAATTCCGGCCATCCGGGTGCCCCGATGGGCATGGCGGATATGGCCGAAGTGTTGTGGAATGATTTCCTTCGACACAATCCAGCGAATCCAGCGTGGCCAGACCGGGATCGGTTCGTCATGTCTAATGGTCACGGCTCGATGCTTTTGTATTCCCTGCTTCATCTGAGTGGTTATGATCTCTCCATTGAAGATATCAAACAGTTTCGTCAACTCCATTCAAAGACACCGGGTCACCCAGAGTATGGCTACACCCCGGGTATAGAGACGACCACTGGCCCATTAGGTCAGGGCGCCGCCAATGCGGTCGGCATGGCCATTGCTGAACGCGCACTGGCTGCAGAATTTAATAAAGATGAGTTAGACATCGTCAATCACCACACTTATTTCTCTGTTGGTGATGGCTGCTTGATGGAAGGTATCTCCCACGAGGCCTGTTCATTAGCAGGGACTTTGCAACTGGGTAAGCTCATCGGTTTTTATGATAGCAATAGCATTTCCATCGATGGCGATGTTAAGGGCTGGTTTACCGATGACACAGCAGCCCGCTTCGAAGCCTATGGCTGGCATGTGATTCGTGATGTTGATGGCCATGATGCCGATCAAATTATTGCCGCACTGAACGACGCACGTGCAGAGACCAACAAGCCGACACTCATTTGTTGCACGACAGTGATTGGCTGGGGCTCACCAAACAAACAAGGTAAGGAATCAAGCCACGGAGCGCCATTGGGTGATGATGAAATCGCACTCACACGTGAATCCCTGGGATGGAAATATGGTCCTTTTGTCGTGCCTGACGAATACTATGAAGCCTGGAATGCCAAAGAACGTGGTGCGCAACTGGAGGCAGAGTGGAATAAAAAGTTCAGTACATATGAGGAAAAATATCCGCAACAGGCAGCTGAATTCACACGCCGCATCAAAGGCGAACTCCCTGAAAACTGGTCTGAGGCTTCTGCGAACTATATTAAGGAAACTGCTGAGGCCGGAGAGAGTATGGCTTCTCGACAGGCTTCACAGAAGGCACTCGATGGTTATGGCGCATTTTTGCCTGAATTAATTGGTGGCTCGGCGGATCTTGCGGGATCCAATTTAACGCTCTGGTCTGGTTCCAGGAGAATCGATGGAGAATCAGGGGCAGGAAATTATATCTATTACGGTGTGCGTGAATTCGCGATGTGTGCAATTAATAATGGCCTCACACTACATGGCGGCTTCATCCCTTACGGTGCGACCTTTTTAATTTTCTCGGATTACGCGCGAAATTCCCTGCGTATGGCCGCGCTGATGAAACAACGAAATATCTTTGTCTTCACACATGATTCGATTGGTCTGGGTGAGGATGGCCCGACGCATCAGGCTGTTGAGCAAACAGCCACCTTACGCTTGATTCCAAATATGACAGTATGGCGACCCTGTGATGCGGTTGAGTCCGCAGTGGCATGGCGAATGGCCATAGAGAAAGACACTGGCCCCTCTTCTTTACTTTTTTCTCGCCAGAAGCTGGCGCATATGCAACGCACATCTGATCAAATTGAGAACATCAAGAAGGGCGCTTATGTGTTGCTGGATTGCGAGGACGATCCTGAAATCATCGTCATTGCCACAGGCTCAGAAGTTGAGTTGACCATGAGTACCGCAAATAAATTAAACCAGGCTGGCCACAAAATCCGTGTTGTTTCCATGCCAGCGACTGATGTTTTCGATACCCAGGATCAAGCTTATCGTGATTCTGTCCTGCCGCCTTCTTGTCGAAAGCGTATTTCAGTGGAGGCAGGGGTGACTGACTACTGGCGAAAATATGTTGGCCTGGATGGCAGAGTATTGGGCGTCGATAATTTTGGCGAATCGGCCCCGGGCAATGAAGTTTTTGAACACTTCGGCCTGACAGCAAGCAAATTGGAAGAGATGATTATAGACCTGGAGAAACCTGAGCAGGCAGATTCATAGTATTTGTAATTATATTCAAGAATTATTTATGACGAAGATGGAGAATTAAGATGACAATTAAAGTTGGTATAAACGGTTATGGACGTATCGGACGTAATATTTTACGTGCCCTGTACGAATCCGGACGTACAGATGAAATCCAGATCGTAGCACTTAATGACCTTGGCGATGCCAACACCAACGCACATTTAACCCAATATGATTCGGCTCAAGGAAAATTCCCGGGCGAAGTTTCTGTTGAAGGTGACTATATGATAGTCAATGGCGATAAAATCAAGGTTCTATCAGAACGAGATCCCGCCAAACTACCCTGGGGCGAACTGGGTGTCGATGTCGTACATGAATCAACGGGTTTCTTTGCCAGCAAGGAAAAAGCCAGTGCCCATCTCGCAGGTGGTGCAAAAAAAGTCATCATCTCAGCGCCTGGTGGTAATGATGTCGACGCAACCATTGTCTATGGAGTTAATCACAGTGTATTAAAGGCATCAGATAGCGTTATTTCCAATGCTTCCTGTACCACCAATTGTCTCGCCCCTGTTGCTAAAGTGTTACATGAAAGCGTCGGGATTGAGCAAGGCATGATGACAACCATTCACGCGTATACCAATGACCAGGTACTCACCGATGTCTACCACACAGATCTACGTCGAGCACGTTCGGCCACCATGTCCATGATCCCGACAAGTACGGGTGCCGCCGCAGCGGTTGGTCTGGTTTTACCTGATCTGAATGGCAAACTGGATGGTTACTCTATGCGCGTTCCGACTATCAATGTTTCAGTTGTTGATTTATCGTTTATCGCAGCCAGAGAAACAACAGCCGACGAAATTAATTCCTTCTTAAAAGCTGCGGCTGACGGTGAGATGAAAGGGGTATTGGCCTATACTGATAAACCACTGGTGTCGATTGATTTTAATCATGACCCGGCATCTTCGACCTGTGATTCAACGCTGACCAGAGTCATGGGCGGCAATCTGGTTAAAGTAATCGCCTGGTATGACAATGAATGGGGCTTTTCAAACCGCATGCTGGACACCACAGTAGCCTTGATGAGCGCGAGCTAACACGGAAACATTATAACAATCCCGAAATGAGTATTTTGGTAAAAATTGCAGATCTGGACCTTAATGGAAAGAGGGTGCTTGTACGCGAAGATTATAATGTGCCTCTCAAGGACGGAGAAGTTGAAGACGACACCCGGATCTACGCCAGTTTATTAACAATCAATAAACTCCTGGATGCCGGGGCAAAAGTTATGATTATGTCCCACCTGGGGCGGCCAAAAGAGGGTGAACCCGATGAAGCATTCAGCCTTGCGCCTGTAGCTAAATGTTTATCGTCACTACTTGATAGAGAAGTACCTCTGGTAAAAGACTGGCTGGATGGCATTGATATGGAAAATCGAGATCTCGTCCTGTGTGAAAATGTTCGCTTCGAAGTCGGCGAAAAAGACAATGAAGACGAGATATCCAGAAAAATGGCTGCCTTATGCAATGTCTATGTTAATGATGCCTTTGCCACAGCGCACAGGGCACAAGCGTCTACGCATGGCGTAGCTAAATACGCGCCGATCTCCGCAGCTGGCCCACTTCTGATTACAGAATTAAAAACCCTGTCCAGGGCGCTCAGAGAACCCGCGAGACCCATGGTGGCCATTATTGGGGGCTCCAAGGTTTCTTCAAAATTAACCATCCTCGCATCGCTTTCAGAAAAAGTGGATCAGTTAATCGTTGGCGGTGGTATTGCCAATACTTTCCTGAAAGCTGCGGGCTTCAATGTGGGGCAGTCTCTTTGCGAAGACGATCTGCTTGAAGTAGCAAAAAATTTAATGGCATCAACAAAGGAGAATGGTGCAGAAATTCCACTGCCGGTCGATGTCGTTTGCGCAAAAGAATTCAGTGAGCATGCTGATGCCAGTATAAAGAGTATCGATCATATTGAAGATGACGATATGATTCTGGATGTGGGACCTGAAACCATCGCAAAATTCACACATCTGCTAGAGCAAGCCGAAACGATTGTCTGGAATGGCCCGCTGGGAGTTTTTGAATTTGATCGTTTTAGTGCTGGAACCAGGGCACTGGCAGAAAGTATTGCTATTAGTGATGCTTTTTCCATCGCGGGAGGTGGTGACACTTTATCTGCGATTTCAAAATTCGGTGTCTCAAACAAGATATCCTATATCTCTACCGGCGGCGGTGCTTTCCTGGAATTCCTTGAAGGCAATAAATTACCTGCTGTCGACATACTGGAAGAAGCAGCACGTGCGTGGGCAGCGATGGAAAGAGCTCGTGAATACTAGGAAGTGTTTGAATTTCACAAAAATTAATAAATGAACGACTTAAAAATAATCAACCCAGGTAATCAACCCAAATAATCAACCCAAGAGGTTAAAATTGTAGTTTAAATGAGAAGAACAAAAATAATAGCAACATTAGGCCCGGCGACGGATGAACCAGGTGTTTTAGAAAAGCTTTTCGAAGCAGGAGTGGATGTATTCCGCCTTAACTACTCTCACCAAACTCATGCCCATCATGAGAGCAGACTGAAAGAGATTCGTTCACTATCAAAAAAATATACACATGCCGTTGGCGTCATGGCAGATCTGCAAGGCCCAAAAATTCGCATAGAACACTTTGATGGCGGCAAGGTTCAGCTTGTTGAAGGCGCTGAATTTGTCATTGACACCGACATGGACAGCGAAGCGGGTGACGAAAAACACGTCGGGGTAAGTTACAAGAATTTACCCAAAGACGTTCGTACTGGAGATACACTGCTGATTGATGACGGACGTATCGTCATGCGTGTCAAGGAAGTCGGAGAACACGAAGTTAGTTGTGAAGTCATCACCGGTGGCGAACTCTCGAATAATAAAGGCCTTAATCTTCAGGGTGGCGGGTTAACATCCAGTGCCCTGACTGAAAAAGACAAACGTGATCTGGAACACGCTGTGAGTATCGGTGCTGATTTTATTGCTGTTTCCTTCCCGCGCGTTGCTGCCGATATTACCCATACACGCGAACTACTTAAGGAATTGGGCAGTAATGCGCACATCATTGCCAAGATAGAAAGAGCTGAGGCACTCGATGACATCGAGGCCATCATAGAAGCTTCCAACGCCATCATGATTGCACGAGGCGATCTTGGCGTTGAGATTGGTGACGCCAGCCTGCCACCTGTGCAAAAAAGGCTGACCAAGATGGCCAGGGGAATGGATCGAGCAGTCATTATCGCAACACAAATGATGGAGTCCATGATTGAGCATCAGATACCAACACGTGCGGAGGTATTTGATGTTGCAAATGCTGTCATCGATGGTGCAGATGCCGTGATGTTGTCAGCAGAAACCAGTGTTGGAAATTATCCGGTCAAGGCCGTTATCTCTATGTCGAACATTTGTGAAGAAGCGGAGAAACAAAAAAGCGTGACCGTTTCAGATCATCGTATCAACAGACGATTTGAAACTATCAATGAAGCAATCGCCATGTCTACCATGTATGCGGCAAATCATATTGGCGCGAAAGCCATTGCTGCACTCACTGAAACAGGTGGCACCTGCTTATGGATGTCACGCATTAAATCAGGTATCCCGATTTTCGCATTCACACGACACTCGTCCACCCGTAGACGGGTTTGCTTATACCGTGGTGTTTATCCAATGAAATTTGATATCACTCATACAGACCCACTGGAAGCCAATAAAGAGATTATTGAAGTGCTGCTGGCAAATAAAGTCGTTAATAACGGTGACTACATCATCATTACCAAGGGCGATCTGCGTGGGACTCGCGGCGGAACCAATAACATGAAACTTATTCGCGTCGGCGACGCAACTGAACACACTATCTAGTAATAACAGACTACTGGCGTGGGATATATTTCAACAGCTATTGCATTAATTAAATTTTAGTAAAGAGGTCAAATATGAGCATTAAAGAACTGGAACAAACGGCTGAGGCAATGGTCGCAGAAG
>CAZDFI010000008.1:19309-31956 GCA_964504725.1 uncultured Enterobacteriaceae bacterium | reverse complement strand
CAATTGACGAGAGCTTTCCAACCATTAAAAATCGTTTAGATAGCATCAACACTGAATCTACAGAGGCCTCTCGCAGGGCCTACCGTGATCTTCTAATCACCAACCCAGGTGGCAATGAATATATTAGCGGTATGATTTTGTTTGACGAAACCATCAGACAATCAACCGCTGACGGAACACCTTTCGCCGAAGCCCTGAACAAGCAAGGCATCATGACAGGCATAAAAGTTGATACAGGCGCGAAGGATTTGGCAGGGCATCCCGATGAAAAGGTCACCGAAGGCCTGGATGGTTTACGTGATCGTCTGGCCGAATATAAAAATATTGGGGCTAGATTTGCAAAATGGCGTGCCGTCATCACCATCGGTGAGGGTATTCCAAGCCTGGGCTGTATCGAAGCCAATGTTCATGCGCTTGCCCGCTATGCTTCACTTTGTCAGGAAGCAGGCATAGTGCCAATGGTAGAACCGGAAGTTTTAATGGACGGAGATCACAGTATTGAACTTTGTTATGAAGTCACTGAGGCAACGCTGAAAGCGTTGTTTAGTGAATTGTATAAACAAGGCGTCTCTTTGGAACATACCATTTTAAAAGTCAACATGATTGTTTCCGGTAAAGACTGTTCCGAACAGGCTGATGTCGATGATGTCGCAGCGATGACAGTTAACTGCCTGCTAAATTCAGTGCCTGCTTCCGTACCGGGCATCGTGTTTCTCTCTGGTGGCCAATCTGCCGAGATGGCGACAATACATTTGAATGCGATGAACGCAACATATGCGCCTTTACCCTGGCCATTGAGCTTTTCTTATGGTCGTGCACTTCAGGCGCCTTGTCTGGCAGCCTGGCAAGGTAAAGAAGAAAACGTCGAAAAGGCACAAGCAGTACTTCTGTACCGGGAGAAATGCAATAGTCAGGCTACACTCGGTGAATTCACCGCTGAGTAATGACGCAGAATACGATGGCGATGACAGAAACAATGAATAACGAAGCGCTTCCCCCTATCGCCCAGGCGGCATGGGAGGCCTATATGCGTATGTCTGCAACCAAAAATACCTATTATGAATTCTTGCAATCTCTCGATCAGAAATATGAAAAAGGGCAAACCCCTTCTGAGGAAGAAAATAAAGAACTTGAAGTCATGTTGAAGGCCCACAGTGAAACTGTTTCTGAATTTAACGATGCAATGCGCGCCGTCGAAGATCCAGATGACAGGATGTTACTACTGAAGAAAATGGGTTAATTCCCTGCTTTCAACCAACAACCATAGATGATCGACTTCGTATTTAGAACCATGTCTTGCCCTATGTCATCATTGCGGAATGGTTTTTTATTTCTGGTCTTGATATTCATGGGCTTTCTGTCCTCGACACATGCTTTGGCTGATGATGACGAACTGGAACAGAAATTTATGATTGCGTTGGCAGCAGATGAAGCAGGTGATTGTGATAAAGCACTACCTCTTTACACAAGACTGGCCGACGAAGGTGTCTCAGGTGCCATGATCAATCTGGGCAATATGCACCTGACAGGACGTTGCGTTGAGGAAGATCCAAAAAGAGCTTTGGCGCTACTGAATATTGCAGCATCCTATCAAACACCTGTCGCACATATTCATTTGGCGAACTTGTATTACGAAGGTCATTTAGGAGAACCAGATTACAGCCGCACTTATTTACATTTATCGCAAGCAGTAAGGATGGGTCTTTTAAATCGGCCGCTATTTGCAAAAATGCACTATGAAGGGCAAGGGGTTGAAAAGGAACCTTTGCAAGCTGAAATCATTTTGCTGGATGGCATTAAATCAGGCGATGATTCGTCAAGGAAGTTGCTGATTGAATATTACAGTGATGAACAAGGATCTTTATATTCCCCTGAGAAAAAAATGGCACTGCAAAAAACAACTGAACTGAAATAACGTTTATTAAACACATTGAACTATCTAATTGGAGAAAATAATGGCTAAAGCACAAGCAAGACACATCCTGGTTGATACAGAAGAAAAATGCGCAGATCTAAAGCAACAAATAGCAGATGGCGCAGACTTTGCCGACATCGCCAAAGAAAACTCAAGCTGCCCATCAGGAAAAAAGGGGGGTGACCTGGGTGAATTCGGTCCTGGACAGATGGTCAAGGGATTTGACGAAGTTGTCTTCAGTGGCGAAGTCGGTGTGGTTCATGGGCCTGTAAAAACCCAGTTTGGTTATCATCTGCTGGAAATCACCAGTCGCACCGATTGAAATAGCATGAACACATAACACCGGGAACACCAGGGCTCCCGGTTTTCAATGATTAGTCCATCGGTTATTTCACCCGCACCTACTGGGTCTGTACATCAATATGCTTACGTTGCTTGGCGGCAGCATCTTGTAATAGCCCTTCGACCTCTTTAGCTCTATCTATCGTCTGTGTCTGTTCCTTCCAGACATGATCACCACTATCCTTGTCATCGTCAGAACATGACATGGCTAACAATAGAACTGTCCCCAGAATAATAAATTTCTTAATCATTTGTTTACCTCTCGTCATATTTAATAATTGACCTCTATTTCATTAACCGATCCCTGGCTTCACGATATTTATCACCTGTTCGCTGGATGACTTCTTCTGGCAAGTTCGGGCCCGGATCAGTTTTATCCCAATCCAGGGTTTCCAGATAATCCCGCACATATTGTTTATCAAAACTTGGGGGGCTGACACCCACTTGATAAGAATCAGCAGGCCAGAATCGTGATGAATCCGGCGTCAGGATTTCGTCAATCAAAACCAGTTTCCCGTCAGCATCCGTGCCAAATTCAAACTTGGTATCTGCAATAATAATCCCCCTTTCCAGCGCATAGGCTGCCGCTTCCTGATAGAGCTTGATGCTAACATCCCGCACCTGCTCGGCCATCTCCTGGCCTAATAAACTGATGGTTTTTTCAAAACTGATATTTTCATCATGACCACCGACATCGGCCTTTGTTGACGGGGTAAATATGGCTTCAGGGAGCTGTTGTGCCTGTTGAAGTCCTTCTGGCAATTGAATGCCACACACAGCGCCTGTTTTTTGATAATCATTCCACCCGGAACCAATCAGATAGCCACGAACAATCGCTTCGACAGGTAAAGGATTCAACTTACGTACGACAATACCACGACCTTCAATCATGCTGCGCTCTGCTGCATCAGGCAACACATCATCCAGCGTTTTATCACTCAGATGGTTGCTGATAATATGCTTTGTCCTGTCGAACCAAAAATTCGAAACTGTCGTCAGGATCACGCCTTTATCAGGGATAGGATCAGGCAAGATCACATCAAAGGCGGATAATCGATCTGTAGTCACTATCAACATATAATCTTCATCTACATCATAAATATCGCGTACCTTGCCTTGATTAAGCAATGGTAAACTTTTGATGCCAGATTGGTACAAGACAGTCATATGATTATTTATTCGTTAAATTTATTTTTATATAATATGCGTAGGGCATTCCCCCATACCTTGCCCATCTCAGCTACACTCGCCTTTGGAGCCATAGATGTCATTACTCTCTGAGTTACCAGATGATCTACCTATACCAATTGATGATGGTGCTTGTGACCATTTAACTGGTATGACTATACCTGAAGTAGCACTGGCTTCAACACAAGGCGGTGAAATTAATCTATCTTCTTTGTGTGGTCTTACAGTCATTTATATATACCCAATGACTGGCCGGCCTGATACGCCACTGCCCGAAGGATGGAACCAAATACCGGGGGCCAGAGGTTGCACCCCGCAATCGTGTTCATTTCGAGATCATCATGATGAACTTAAACATCTTGGCGCTGAAGTATTTGGTTTGAGCACGCAGTCAACGGCATATCAACAAGAAGCCGCTGATCGGCTTCATCTCCCGTTTGCGCTTCTAAGTGATAAAGGGCTTAAACTTGTTGAAAAATTGTCCTTGCCTGTAATGGAGGTTGAGGGCAAGACTTTAACGATGCGTACTACTCTTGTTTGCGATAATGGAGTGATTACAAAAGTCTTTTATCCTGTTTTTCCACCAGATCAAAATGCCGATGAAGTGATTAACTACTTAAAACATAAACAGGGGTTTATGGATGACTAACGTTTCTTTGACCAGGGATCTCTTAAGGTAATTGTCCTGTTAAAAACAGGTTTGCCTGCTTCGGAATCTTTTGCATCCACATTGAAATATCCCAAACGCTCAAACTGAAATTGATCACCTGCTGTGGCTGTGGCAAGACCTGGTTCTAACCTGGCGTTACTCAGTATTTCCATGGAATCCGGATTTAAAAATTCCTTCCAGTCCTTATCATGTTTATTGCTGTCTGGTTCCGGATCATTAAACAAACGATCGTAGAGTCGTACTTCTGCTTCAATTGCGTGTTCTTCTGAAACCCAGTGAATCGTGCCTTTGACCTTCCTGCCATCCGGCGAATTACCTCCTTTGCTCAGCGGATCATAAGTACAACGTAATTCAATCACTTCGCCATTCTCATCTTTAATGAATTCATTGCAGGTAATGAAATACGCATAACGCAAACGCACTTCTCTGCCAGGGCCAAGACGGAAAAATTTCTTTGGGGGTTCTTCCATAAAATCATCTTGCTCTACGTAGATAACTTTTGAGAATGGAACCTTTCGACTGCCCATGTCCTGGTCATTTGGATGATACGGTGCTTCCAGTTCTTCACTTTGATCTTCAGGATAATTTTCAATGACAACGCGTAATGGTTTGAGCACACCCATGACTCTTCGCGTTGTTTTATCAAGATCTTCACGCACACAATTTTCCAAAACAGACATATCGAGAACAGTGTCGTTCTTGGTCACGCCTATGCGTTCGCAAAAATCTCTGATGGCTGCTGCCGTATAACCACGTCTGCGCATGCCAGCGATTGTCAGCATGCGTGGATCATCCCAACCTTCAACATCACCGCCCGTCACCAGCTCGTTTAATTTTCGTTTGCTGGTCACGGTGTAGTTCAGATTTAGGCGTGAGAATTCTATTTGCTGTGGATGGCAAGGAACCGGAAGCTGTTCCAGGAACCAGTCATAAAGAGGACGGTGATCTTCAAACTCCAGGGTACAGAGTGAATGAGTAATGCCTTCCAGGGCATCAGAAATGCCATGCGTGAAATCGTACATGGGATAAATACACCAGGTGTCTCCGGTACGATAATGATGAGACCGCTTGATCCGATAGATGGCCGGATCTCGAAGATTCATATTCGGTGATGCCATATCAATCTTCGCACGCAAGATATATTTGCCATCTTCAAATTCACCTGCACGCATCTTTTCAAACAAATCAAGATTTTCTTCAATGGATCGATTGCGATCCGGACTTTCTTTACCGGAACTTGTCAGTGTTCCTCGATATTCACGAATCTCATCAGGACTCAGGCTTTCCACATATGCCTTGCCTGCCTTAATCAGCAATAACGCGTAGTCATAAAGTTGCTGGTAATAATCAGAGGCAAAAAATAACCTGTCCTGCCAATCAAACCCAAGCCAATGAACATCTTCCTTGATGGCTTCTACATATTCGAGGTCTTCTTTTTCCGGGTTTGAATCATCAAAACGTAAATTACATAGACCGCCTTCATTCTCTTCGGCAATACCGAAATTCAGACAAATGGATTTTGCATGACCGATGTGCAGATAACCATTCGGTTCAGGAGGAAAACGTGTATGCACACGACCTTCATTTTTATTCTGTTTCAAGTCGTTCGCAATAATATTGCGAATAAAATTGGCAGGCGGTGTTTTCTCTACATCACTCATACATCATCTCTGGCATATCATTCTGGTTAAATCGTTTTGCTTATGGCTAAAAACAAGGCGGGCATTGTACCCGAATAAAAATAAACCTGATCCCGGTAGTTGGTGAAAACCTGATCAATAATTTTTGCGGGCGATGGCAGGCAGGTCCCCTGCCAATCCCATTGCACGCTTCATGACACTGTTTTTGACCGGTTTCATCGAATCAAATACATCCATCCCGACATTACGCAGCCATGAAACCGCCATATTTTTGTTCTCGAATAAGTATTTAAATCCTTCCATGGTCATCATCATGGTACTGTTTTCACCCTTGCGCCAGCGCTCGTATTTACGCAGGACAGAAAATGCGCCAATGTCTCTGCCTCTCTCTTTGGCCTGCAAAATAACTTCGGCCAGACAAGCAACATCCAGTAAACCCAGGTTTGCCCCCTGACCTGCAAGTGGATGAATTCGATGTGCTGCATCTCCCACGATGGCCAGCCGCGGACGACAATATTCGTTGGCCTGGGCGCGTGCCAATGGGAATGTCGCACGCGGGCCGGATCTGATTATTTCACCTGCGTGATAGGCGAATGCCTCTGCCAGAGTTTTGTTAAATGTTTTCTCATCAAGCGCTTTTAATTCTGCTGCTTGTTCTGCTGTTGTTGACCAGACAATACCGCATTGATCAGGTTGAGCCATTGGCAAAAAAGCCAGTGGCCCATGACTCAAGAATCTTTGGCGTGCAATTTGCTGGTGAGGGTGTTCTGTTTCAACCACACATACAAGGGCATGCTGATGATAGTCGTGGATCTTGAAATTAATCCCAGCCAGTCTACGGATGGCGGATGACTGACCATCGGCTGCGACCAGTAATTTAGCCGATAATTGACGACCATCATCCAGTCCTATACAAATTTTATCTTTTTCGGGATTGAGTGATTTTGCTTTGGCAGGCCGATACCAACTGAGATGACTGGACTTGTTCAGAACCGACCAAAGTGCCTGCTCGACAACCTTTTGCTCAACGATGTAGCCCATGATGGGTTCACACAGGTCGGTTCCATTAAAATTTACTTCACCCAGACCATTCTCATCCCAAACATGCATTTTTCGGAAGCAGCCAAGACGATCTTCTGGTATTTCATCCCAGGCACCGATGGCTTGCATAATGTTTTTCGAGGCCTGGGTTAACGCCAGTGTTCTTGGATCAGCAGTCGCCAACTTACCAGTGTCTTTTATATTCTTGCCAGATTTCGCTTCAACCAAAGCGCAACTGATACCACTATCTTTCAGGATGGCCGCAAAAGTCGCCCCTGCGACACCCGCACCAACAACGATGACGTCCACATGAATATGTCCCGAAGTATTCAATGCTGACGCACCCTTATTTTGACACCGATGACGCGCTTGAAACCAGGGACGGCTGGCGGCCCCAAAAACCCATGGCACTGCGTGTGAAATGATGTTTCAGTGGCGGCGTCAGATCCGTTGCCAGCATGACAAGGTTTCGCGCGATGATTTTGAGTGGCTGCCTGTTATAAAAATTCCTGGCCAGACTGTCGGTAAAACTCAATACGCGTTGTTGATCTTCTGCTCTGGATTCAAGATAGGATTTCAGTATCGACACTTCACCAATATCCAGATTATTTTCCTGTGCGGCGACCAATGCTTCGGCCAGTGCCGCTGCATCACGCAGACCAAGATTAAATCCCTGCGCAGCATTCGGATGCACTGTGTGCGCAGCATTGCCCAATACAACTGCACGATGTTTTACCTGCTCTTCTGCCTGCAACATTTTTAAAGGATAACTTTTACGCTGGCCTAACTTCGAAAACTTACCCAGACGACGACCAAAACGTTCCAGCAAACGATTCAGAAAGCATTGCTCATCCATTTGTAAGTAGTTATCTGCATCTCCTGCGGCGACAGTAAATACCAAAATACAACGTTGTTCCGTATATGGTAATAAAGCGAGCGGCCCACTTTCAGTAAATCGCTCATAGGCTGTATCTGCATGCGGCCTTTCCGGAATGACATTACTGACGATGGCTACTTGTTCATAATCCTTAACAGTGGCTTTTATACCAAGCATTGCCCTGGTTCTGGATTCAGCCCCGTCAGCAGCCACTAATAATTTACTGGTGATTATTTTACTTATGCCTTTGATATTCACTGTTACGCTGGCGAGTGAATCAGATATTTCCACATCAGTCACCGATGCGGGACATATCAAACTGATATTGTCTGCTGCCTCGATATTTTTCATAAATGCTTTACCAAGCTCACGAGCCAATACAATATGACCGAGCGCTGGCACATTCATTGATTTAGCATCCATCCTGACAAAACCGAAATGATGTTGATCTGACACGTGTATATTCCTGACAGGATTTGAATGAGGAGAAATATTTTTCCATAGACCAAGGTTGTCGAGAATATTTTTTGATGACAAGGAGATGGATAAGCCTCTGTCATCATAACTTGGTTGAATATCTGATTTTGATGATACTTCCTCAATGACAGCGATGCGAAGACTGCTATTGCCCTTATTATTACCCTTGCGATTACTCAGTGCACAGGCCAATGCCGCACCAACTGCGCCGCCACCAACAATAATGATGTCATAATCATGCGTCATATTTATGGGCCATATTTATGAGAGATTGTTATAAAACATATTTGTCCGAATGATATTCAGGGAGTTCAGGGCACCTCTATTAATTCTGGGTGAGATATATTGAGATTCAAAATCTCCAAGAGCAAGGCGATAAGTGATTGTAATAGTCATTCTATTGCAATTGCTTAGCAACGCAGCTATTGGAGATTTTGGACTCAATAGGCTTATCCACGGATTAATGGAGATGCCCTTTGCCCATTAACGCTTCTATTTCGTCAATTGTTTTTGGTGTGTCTTTGCTCAGTACATCGTAACCATCTTTGGTTACCAAAACATCGTCTTCTATTCTGACACCAATATTCCACCACTTTTTCGCCAAGCCCTTGATGCTGGCTGGCAAATACAATCCTGGTTCAACGGTGAGTACCATCCCCGGCTCCAACATTCGCCAATCACCACCAACTTTGTAATCGCCAACATCGTGTACATCCATACCCAGCCAATGACCGGTACGATGCATATAATATTTAGCATACGCTTGTTCCTTTATCAGCGTGCTCACTTTGCCCTTGAGAATGCCCAGTTCAACCAGACCATGGGTGACCGCCTTTATCGCTGCCTTATGGGGATCATTCCAGTGATTCCCCGGTTTGACCTGCTCAATCGCGGCCAACTGTGCATTTAAAACAACCTGATAAATATCTTTCTGTGCCTGGGTAAATTTACCATTGACCGGAAAGGTTCGGGTAATATCACTCGCATATCCTTCATATTCAGCACCGGCATCGATCAATAAAACATCTCCATCCTTGAGCTCATCATTATTGTCTGTGTAATGAAGAATACAGCTGTTTGCACCGCCACCGACAATCGATGGATAGGCAGAAATCCTCGCTCCCTGCTGCATAAATTTATGCACTAATTCGGCCTCAACCTGATATTCCATCAAGCCTGGCTGGCAAGCCTGCATTGCACTTTTATGCGCCACAGCAGAGATCCTGGCTGCCTTACGCATCGCTGAAATTTCCTGGCGACTTTTGTAAAGCCGCATATCATGCAGGATATGCGTTAGCGAGATAAATTCATCTGGTGCATTGATACCTGAACGCGCCCTGTCTCGAACTTCATTCACCCAACTCAAGACGCGTTGGTCAAAAACAGCATCATTGCCCATGGTATAAAATATACGTTCTCTATCTTCAAGCAGGTTGGGCAAGATATCATCCATATCTTCAATGGGAAAAGCATCGTCTGCACCATAAATCTCGCAAGCACCTTCGAGACCGGCACGTTTTCCATCCCAGGTTTCCTTTTTTGCATCGCGCTCTCTGCAAAATAAAACATATTCGCCATGAGGCCGGTCAGGGATGATGACAGCCACTGCTTCGGGTTCCGGATAACCCGTCAGATAATAAAAATCACTGTCCGGGCGAAACGGAAATTCAACATCATTATTCCTGATATGCACCGAGGCGGTAGGCAAAATAGCAATGCTCTCATCACCTATCATATCCATTAAGCGTTTGCGGCGACGCTTTAACTCCTTTATATCCATTAATGTAATACCTCTGGCTTATGGTTATCCGTGTTATCGACATTGCCCTGTAAATCCTCAAATATAAAGATGGTTCCCATCCGTACATATTCGGCAAGCTCCATCAGGGCGAAGTCATCCCCTTGATCTAATTCATCTTTGTTATCAGCATCCAGACTGGCAATTTTGTAAATATCACTGATCAATTCTTGTGATTCAGCAGGAATTTGCTCCTGTTTCACACCAGACAATCCCAACCCACTCATAAACCCCTGACACCATTCAGCAAGTGAACGACTTCGCTCTGCAAGCGGATCATCTTCATCTGCAAGTAACAGTTCCAGTTCAAAATCGGTTGAATACATCTTTGCTTCAACATCTTCAGCCAGTGCTTTCAAATAATTAAAGCAATCCTCTGGATTAATAATTTCATCGGTCTGAAGCAGAAAATAATCTTTTATTTTTTGTCCCTGAACTTGCCCATTACCGCAAATCAACGCACATAAAAAACCATGGCATTCTGAGGCATGAAAACCAGCGCCAGAAGTGATTAATATTTCATTTAATTCGTCATAATTTTGCATGCTATCTGGTTCCCGGAACATCTATATATTCAACCGTAAGTATGGGCACAGGTCGCTGGGAAATCCCTTTATTATCTTCAAAAACAGATAAATCCAGAATCAACACTGGTCTCTAGGGAATTTAAAAAAACAGACATCATTACAGCTTTTGCCCTGTATATCTTGACCACTTCCACCGCTCGCTCTATATTGCGTAGATGATAGCAAACAAACGGGGATTTTTGACCACAGTCAGGCACAACTTTTCAGGATAAATCCATGACAGATCAAAATAATGAAACAGTAGATCTTAAAGCACTGGAAACTCGCGTTGATGAACTTATCAGCACGGTTGATAAATTAACATCAGAAAATACTGCACTGCGTAACCAGCAGGGCAACCTGGTAACTGAGCGTGCTGAACTGATAGAGAAAACTGAACAGGCCAGGTCCCGTATTGAGTCGATGATCTCCAGACTACGGGCAATGGAAACGCGTCCGTGAGCGAAGCAGCAAAGCCGGTCAGCGTCACCATCCTTGAGAAAGAATACCTGATTGCGTGCAGCGAAGAAGAACGCGACCTTCTTAACGATGCAGCAAACTTGCTGAATGATAAAATGCAGGAAGTAAAAACCTCTGGAAAAATCATTGGAAGCGAACGAGTCGCAGTGCTGGCAGCGCTGAATATTGCCCATGAAATGCTTGCATACAAAAAGGAAAATGAGGGCTATACTCTGAACGTGGACGGAGTAGTTCGGCGCTTACAAAACAAGATAGACGATGCCCTGATGAGAGGTAGTCAAATAGGGATTTAGTTGTCATATCAACAAGAAACAACGCCGGATTGTAGTAGCGACAAGAAGTTTAGGGTATCTTCTGCAGTGTTCGCCAACAGGCTGGTGGTAACTTGAGCCTACTCTACATTACCAGGGAATATAATTTGTGGCGTGGTGTGCACATCCATTCGTGGGAAGCCTGATATGTCATGATTTGTTCCCACTTGAACTCACGGTTCAAGTTCTGAGGCTTGTAGCGGCACCGCGGTTGATGCCCGCCTAATTTTTTTTCTATTTTCCCTTTCTCGTATCGTATTCAGTATGAATTTGTGCTTTGTTTTAGTCAGGTTTCGCCTTTTAGCGGCGAGGCCACTCTCCATTAAGACTATTTATGCCAGGATATATCAATCTTTCTATGTTGAGTCACACAATCGCGGAGATATAAATTGATAAGGCTCTGATATGGAATGTTTGTTTCTTCTGCTAAAGATTTGAAATATTCAACAGAATCACGATCAAGACGCATAGTGACCGGTTGTTTAAGGTATTTAACATAGGGATTCTTTTTCCCTTTCATTGTTGAAAAATCGTAATGTTTTTTCATTTTCTTTTACTCCAATAGTCGCGCTCTTCTTCTTTATCCGCTTTCCTGGCTGAAATAATTCTTACAATCGTTTCCTCTCGCCTGAAACAATGACAAACAACAAGAGTATTTAATTTAAAGCTGATCCCAAGAAGAATAAAGCGATCTTCGCTTTTTGAATGTTCGGGATCATAAAATTGGATCGCATGTTCATCGTAAAAAACAGATTGTGCCTCTTCAAAAGAAACGTCGTGCTTCTTTTTGTTTGATGCTGCTTTGGTCGAATTCCATTCGAACTTAATCATATGTACATTGTATGTACAATAGAAAAGATGTCAAGCAGGCGAAATCAATAAGTAAAAAAGAATAGAAGATGTCTCGTATTGACTGGATACTGGCTCAAGGCCGGTATGACGGAAGTCGCTCGGGAATGACGGGAACGCCTGAACCTACTAACTCAAAAACATTTCATATGCTGCATTACCACTCTCATCCCAATACTGCATCCCCAAACCATCCAGAAAATCCTGAAACTCAGGGCGCTCATCAACAGGCACCTGGATCCCCATCAGAACCCGACCATAGGCAGCACCATGATTACGGTAGTGAAATAGACTGATATTCCAACGATTACCCATTTGTCCAAGGAAATGTAAAAGCGCACCTGAACGTTCCGGAAATTCAAAGCGATAAAGTAGTTCGTTCTCTACCTGCGTAGCATGACCACCGACCATATAACGTACGTGCATCTTCGCTACTTCATCGCCACTGAGATCCACGACTTCATAGCCGTTACCTTTCAAACTATCTATCAAG
>CAZDFI010000008.1:0-19299 GCA_964504725.1 uncultured Enterobacteriaceae bacterium | reverse complement strand
TTTCTTCTTTGCCGTGACGTAACTGCAAACCTGCAAACACGTGGGCGGTTTGTGAATCGCCATAGCGATAATTAAACTCTGTGATTAGTCTGGGCCCCAAATCACGGCAATATTCAAGGAAGCTTCCGGGTCTTTCTGGAATCGTTGTGCCGATGAGTGCCTCTCGATGTTCCCCTAGCGCGGCAAGCTCAGCGATATGGCGGAGGCGATCAAAATTTACATTGGCGCCGCTAAAGATGGCCACCAGTTCTTTATCTTTAATCTCTTCTCTGGCGACATATTGTTTCAGTCCAGCCAGAGCCAGCGCACCAGCTGGCTCTGGAATTGATCGAGTGTCTTCGAAAATATCTTTTACTGCTGCACAGATTTCGTCGATGTTGACCAACAGGATTTCATCAACAACATCCTTGATAATGCGGAATGGCTCTTCACCGGCCTGACGGACTGCCGCACCATCGGCAAATATCCCGATGTGCTCCAGTTCAACACGCTCTCCTGCCTGGAGTGCCGCGTGCATACAGGGCGCTTCATCAGGCTCAACACCAATAATGGTGATATCCGGGGCGACATCCTGAAGGTGGGCAACAATACCCGCAATCAACCCACCACCACCGACGGGCACAAATATAATATCGGGCGTACCAGGATGTTGCTGTAATATTTCAACAGCCACGGTGGCCTGACCGGCAATGACGACAGGGTGATCATAAGGCGGGATATACGATTTTCCCTGATCTTCCGCCACAGCGATTGCATAATCCTTGGCTTCGTCATAATTATTACCATGCAGGACGACTTCAGCGCCCAAACGTCTTACCGCGGTGATCTTAATCTCTGGTGTTGTTTTCGGCATGACTATCACCGCTTCAATGCCTAGTTTTTTTCCAGCAAGCGCGACACCTTGCGCGTGATTCCCGGCCGATGCGGCGATAACCCCTTTTTGTTTTTCAGATCCTGACAAACTCGCCATTAGATTGTATGCACCACGTAATTTGTAAGAAAAAACCGGTTGCTGATCTTCTCTCTTTAACCAGATATTGTTACCGTGCCGACTTGAAACCTCTGGCGCAAAATCTAAAGAAGTTTTTCGGGCAACCTCATAGACTCGCTTTGAGGCATCTGCAATCATTTTTTTGTAGTCTTCCATACGTGTAAGATACCATTAAAACCGTAATCTATTACTATACCCAAATTACCTGGCTAAACATTATCAGTTCACTGGAAAATACATATGACACAAGATGAACAAAAGAAACAGGCCGCCGAGGCTGCGCTGGCATATATAGAAGACGACTCAATTGTTGGCGTAGGCACAGGCAGCACAGTCAATTTTTTCATCGAGTTACTCGCTGGTATTAAACACAGGATTGATGGTGCAGTATCGAGTTCAGTTGCCACTGAAGCACTACTGAAACAACATCACATCCCGGTGTTTAACCTTAATAGCGCTAACGACATACCTGTTTATGTTGATGGGGCGGACGAAGCCACCAAACATCTACACCTGATTAAGGGTGGTGGGGGTGCGCTGACCAGAGAAAAAATCGTTGCTGCTGTGAGCAAAAAATTTGTCTGTATTATTGATGAAACAAAATTGGTCGATGTCCTCGGGACTTTCCCCTTGCCGATAGAGGTCATTCCCATGGCGCAAAGCTACGTCGCCAGAGAGATCATCAAACTGGGCGGACAACCGATATTACGTGATGGCTTTACCACAGATAACGGCAATATCATTCTCGATGTACATAACCTGAGTATTCTTAAGCCAGTTGAGCTGGAACAAAAATTTAACATGCTCACTGGCGTCGTCTCCAATGGTTTGTTCGCCCAACGACCTGCTGATGTCCTGCTTATCGCCAGTGATAGTGGCGTCCAGGTTCTGGAATAATCCAGTATTGCTAAGTTTGCCCTCTAAATTCTGATTTGGGTGGATTTGTATTTTTTTCTTACCCACACACAGGCATTTTAATGATATATTTGTGACGGGGTTCAAGGTGAAATCGTCGCGGTTCTGATAGGCTACTAAGCCTGATATCACTCAAAATTGGAAAGCATTCACTAATAACGTAAGGGGGCCATGGGATGGTTTTTTACATCGTATACCTGCTGGCAATAGCCATCTTGATTTTGCATTTCACCGGCTGGTTTACCAGACGCAATATGGAATGGATCGTACTTGTCAGCCCTGTTGCCGTCTTCACAGTAATTATTCTCGATTACATGAAGATCATATAGCCTCATGTCTTGATCAGTCATGATCGGACTCCTACAGCGGGTGAATTCAGCCCAGATATCAATTCACAGTAATATCATTGCCAGCATTGATGTAGGCCTTCTGGTTCTCATTGGCATCGAAAAAGGCGATACACATCAGCAAGCCGATCGGCTATTAGACAAATTATTGGGTTACCGTGTTTTTCCAGACAAGGTCGGCAAGATGAACCTTTCTCTTTCTGAAGTTAATGGAGGTTTACTGCTTGTTCCACAATTCACCCTGCCTGCAGACACAAAAAAAGGCATGCGCCCCAGTTTTAGTTCTGCGGCTACTCCTGAGTCGGGGAAAAAATTATTTGAATATTTGCTCTCATCCGCAAAACAGAAACACGCCATCGTCGATTCGGGTCATTTCGGTACGGACATGCAGGTAAGTCTTACGAATGATGGGCCCGTCACCTTCTGGTTGCAGATACCTCCGGATAAAAAAACACGAGAATAACCAGCAGAAACCTTTAAGCCCAGTCTTTGGGTTTCAGAAATTTCTCATAGAGTTCGGCTTCCGGAGTGCCTGGCTCTGGCTGCCAATCATATTGCCAACGGACCAAGGGGGGTAAGGACATGAGGATTGACTCCGTTCTGCCACCAGACTGTAAACCAAACAAGGTTCCTCGATCATAAACCAGATTAAATTCGACATAACGCCCGCGCCGATAACACTGAAATTGTCGTTGTTGATCTCCATATTCAATATCTTTACGGCGCTGGACAATCGGCGTATAGGCTGGGAGAAAGGCATCACCAACACTGCGTAAGAAAGCAAAGCATTTATCGAACTCCCATTCGTTCAAGTCATCAAAAAACAGGCCGCCTATGCCCCTTGGTTCCTGCCTGTGTTTCAAATAAAAATAATCATCACACCATTTTTTATAGCGCGGATAAACATCCGCTCCGAATTCAGCACACGCATCCTTCGCTGTCTCATGCCAATGACGAGCATCTTCATCAAAACCATAATAGGGCGTCAGATCAAAACCACCACCAAACCACCAGACGGGATCTCTATCCTCTTTCCTGGCATCTTGTTCTTTGGCATTCTCCTTTTCTGCAATAAAAAACCGGACATTCATATGTGTTGTTGGCACATAAGGATTAAGTGGGTGAATGACCAATGAGACACCCAACGCCTGAAAATTTCTGCCAGCAAGTTCTGGTCGGTGGGCCGTCGCTGATGCGGATAATTCTTCACCAAACACGTGAGAAAAATTGATTCCGGTTTGCTCGAAAACATCTCCATTGCACATCACGCGACTACGACCCCCGCCGCCTTCATCTCTATTCCATTCGTCCTCTTGCAATTCCAGCTTACTATCAAGTTGACATAATGCATCTGTGATTTCGTTTTGTAGTGCAAGCAAATAGGTACGTATTGATTCAATTTCAATCATTTAAGCTATCCAAATTTTCCATGGCTGATTTATGTCATTAGATATATTAATTCGGGCATAGGATGGCAAGTGTTGGGTCAAGAGGTTATCCTATTACGATTATTTTTTCAGGACAGCGGGCATTATAAGAGCAATGGCTAACAGAAGCGCAACAATTAACCGGGAAACCAAAGAAACACAAATCGAGGTCAGTATTAACCTCGATGGGACAGGGCAAGCAAATTTAGATTTAGATGTGCCATTTCTTGAGCACATGCTGGATCAGGTTGCTCGTCATGGCATGTTTGATTTAACTATCAAGGCAAAAGGTGATCTGGAAATTGATGCACACCACACGGTAGAAGATGTTGGTATTACCCTGGGGCAAGCCTTTGTAAAAGCCTTAGGTGATAAAAAAGGCATACGAAGATACGGTCATGCCTACGTACCTCTGGACGAAGCCTTGTCACGTGTCGTTCTGGATTGTTCCGGCAGGCCCGGACTGGAATATTCTGCCGAATATCCCCGCGCCCGGGTGGGGGATTTCGATCTTGATTTACTTTTTGAATTCTTTCAGGGCTTTGTTAATCATGGCATGGTGACTTTGCATATTGATAACCTGAAGGGACGCAATGCACATCACATTGCCGAGACCATATTCAAGGCTTTTGGCCGTGCCTTACGCATGGCCGTAGAGCTTGATCCAAAGATGGAAGGTATCCTGCCTTCTACCAAAGGTGCTTTATAAACTGAAACCCTTGCTATGAGTAAAATCGCTGTCCTTGATTACGGCACCAGTAATCTCCGTTCTGTTGCCAAGGCCCTGGAGTTTGTCTCGGATAACCAGCATGAAATTCTGGTCACAGATCAACGGCAGGAGATCTTGTCTGCTGATCGAATTGTTTTCCCGGGGCAAGGTGCTATGGGTCAATGTATGCAACGACTAGAAGATTCAGGTCTGGATAATATCGTCCAGGAATGTGTCCGTACCAAACCCTTCCTTGGAATTTGTCTGGGCCTGCAATCATTGATGCAGGAAAGCGATGAAGATGGCGGAGTTAAGGGATTAGGCATCATCCCGGGCACAGCCATTCGCTTCCAGGACAATGTCAAAGACGAACATGGCGACATTTGTAAAATTCCACACATGGGCTGGAACCGGGTGAACCAACAAAAGCCACATCCTTTGTGGAAAAATATCGAAGATAGTAGCCGCTTTTATTTTGTCCATAGCTACTATGTCCAAACAGAAAGTGATGAAGATATTGCAGCAAAAACAGACTATGCCACTGAGTTTACATCAGCGGTAGCCAGAGAGAATGTGTTTGCCACACAATTTCACCCGGAAAAAAGTCAGCATGCAGGATTAACTTTGTTGAGAAATTTTCTGTCTTGGGATGGCGTGGATAACTAGAATAGTAGTGATAATTAACCTGACACAATTTGTAATCCGGACTTCCAGCTTCACTCTCTGGCTATCGCATGGTAGCCAATATCTTTTCGGTAAAACATTCCGTCCCAATTAATCTTTGACACCGCCTGGTATGCTGATTTCTGTGCCTGTGATACCGTTTCTCCAAGTGCCGTCACACACAAAACACGCCCGCCTGCTGTTACCACATCATTATTTTTCTCTGCTGTCCCGGCATGAAAAACTTTAGTACCTTCCGGGCAGGCTTCGCGCTCCAGACCTGAAATTACATCTCCTTTACTGGCGCTGGCAGGATAGCCTGCCGATGCCAGCACAACACCCAGGGCAGCACGTTCATCCCATTCAGCGCTCATCTCATTCAGTATCCCATTCAATGCTGCCTGGCATAATTCAATCAAATCACTTTTCAGTCGCATCATAATGGGTTGTGTTTCCGGATCACCAAAACGACAATTAAATTCCAGTACTTTCAGTGTACCATCTGCTGTCACCATCACTCCCGCATACAGAAAACCGATATATTCACGCCCTTCCTCTGCCATGCCTCTAACCGTTGGCTCTATAACTTCATGCATGATGCGATCATGCATCGCATCCGTCACCACGGGTGCTGGAGAATACGCACCCATGCCCCCTGTGTTTGGTCCCTTATCACCTTCATCCCTTGCCTTGTGATCTTGTGAGCTCGCTAATGGCAGAATATTTTCACCGTCAGACATCACAATGAAACTGGCTTCTTCACCTTGCATGAATTCTTCAATGACAACACGATGACCTGCCTCGCCAAATTTATTCACGGCTAACATATCGTCGATGGCAACATTCGCTTCATCCTCTGATGAAGCAATAATGACGCCTTTCCCCGCCGCCAGGCCATCTGCCTTGACCACAATCGGCGCGCCTTTTTCTTTGATGTAAGCTTTTGCAGCATCAACATCGGTGAACACCTGATATTCAGCAGTGGGAATATTATGACGTTGCAAAAAATCCTTACTGAAAGATTTCGAACCTTCAAGGATTGCTGCATCTTTCGAGGGGCCAAAACAAGCTAATCCTGCTTGTCTGAATTCATCAACAATACCATCGACCAAAGGGTTTTCCGGGCCAATGATAGTAAGATCGATTTTTTCTTTTTCCGCGAAGGTTTTCAATGCTTGAATATCTTCGGCATTGATAGTGACATTACTAACTTTATCTTCACTCGCCGTGCCCGGGTTACCTGGCGCAACAAATACACGATCCACCTGTTTTGATTGTGCTGCTTTCCATGCCAGAGCATGTTCACGGCCACCACCACCAACCACCAATACTTTCATTAGTGCAAGAAATGTCTCATCCCAGTAAACACCATGGCAATATTCGCCTCATCCGCAGCAGCAATCACTTCATCATCACGCATAGAACCTCCGGGCTGAATGATGGCCGTCACACCTACCTTTGCTGCTGAATCAATCCCGTCCCGAAATGGAAAAAAGGCATCCGATGCCATCACTGATCCAGCGACTTCCAAACATTCATCTTCTGCCTTGATTGCGGCAATACGGGCACTATAAACCCGACTCATTTGGCCAGCACCAATACCAATCGTTTGTTTATCTTTGGCATAAACGATGGCATTGGATTTCACATACTTCACCACCTTCCAGGTAAACAGTAAATCTTCCAGTTCCTTTTCTGTCGGCGGACGTTTGCTGACAATTTTAAGATCACCCCTTTCAACGACCCCTTGATCATTATCCTGAATTAACATTCCAGCACTGACGCGCTTCATTGTTAACTGTTGTATTGCATGCTCTCTTACCCCGGCCTCAAGGACACGAACATTTTCCTTCCCAGAAAGGACATCCAATGCCTCTTGACTGATGGAGGGTGCAATAATGACTTCGACAAATTGTCGGTCAATAATTGCCCTGGCCGTTTCGGCATCAAGCGGTAAATTAAATGCAATGATTCCACCAAAGGCTGAGGTAGGATCCGTCTGATATGCCCTTTCATAAGCCTGTAGAACACTTTCGCCCACTGCAACACCACATGGATTTGCGTGCTTAACAATCACGCAGGCAGCTTCCTGATAAGCCAACACACACTCAAGCGCAGCATCCGTATCTGCAATATTATTATAAGAGAGCGCTTTACCTTGTAATTGTTTTGCGCCGGCGAGTGTCCCTGCAGGTGGGTTCGGCTGCCCATAGAATGCGGCAGTTTGGTGTGGATTTTCCCCATATCGCAACTCCTGAATTTTCTTAAACTGTACGGAAAAAGTCAGCGGATAATCCAGATCCTCACCTTCTGTTGAAATGGCGCCCAAATAATTCGAGACATTGGCATCATAATTTGCAGTATGTGCGAAGACTTTTTGTGCCAAAGAAAACCGTGTTTCATCAGTTAATGATCCTGCATTCTTATCAAGTTCATCGATGATGTTTTCATAATCAGAGGCATCGACAACAACACCTACATAGGCATGATTCTTTGCTGCTGAACGTAACATTGTTGGTCCGCCGATATCAATATTTTCAATTGCTTCAGACAGTGTGCAATCAGGGTTGCTCACGGTTGCTTCAAAGGGGTACAGATTGACCACTACCAAATCAATGGGCTCAATATTATTTTCAGCCATGACCGCATCATCTTTACCGCGTCTACCTAACAGCCCGCCATGAATTTTGGGGTGCAATGTCTTCACCCTGCCATCCATAATTTCAGGGAAGCCTGTGAAATCAGAGACCTCGACAACTTCAATATCATTATCAGCGAGCAGACTGGCTGTACCACCCGTTGATAAGATAATGATGTCACGACTTGCCAGATACCGTGCAAACTCAACGATACCGGTTTTGTCTGAAACGCTGATGAGTGCCCGTTTGATCTTGCTCATAATTTGATTTGCTCTGGAGTGACTATCAGTGATATTGGAGAGGAAACAAACGTATTATTCCAATGCGTACTTCTTTAATTTTTTATGTAGTGTAGCCCTGTTTATACCTAAAATTTCTGCTGACCTTGTAATATTCCCCTGCGTTTGCTTCAAAACAACCTCAAGCATGGGTTTTTCTGTCTGTGATAAAACAAACTCATAAAGATCGCTTGGTTCGTGACCATCCATATCTTCAAAATAGTTATTCAAAGCGTTCTCTACACAATGATATATAGATTCAGCACGCCTCTCTTTCCATTTTTTTTGTGGTTTCTTCTTGCTAATCGCTTTAGCCATCATGCCGCCAATGCTTCCCCATCATTTATTGAATTAAAATAATTTTCTATTACAAACAGCTGGTTCTTAACGGTTTCCGTTTTATTGAGCCTGCTACGTAAAATTTCACCACTCTGCAGATGCTTGCAATACCAACCCACGTGTTTACGCGCGACGCGTACCCCTGTGTATTCACCGTATAATTCATAAAGACCATTTAAATGCTGTAGCATAACTTGCTGAATCTCTTCAACACGTGGTCGCAACAAGTGTGTCCCCGTTTTCAGAAAATGATTGATTTCATTGAATATCCAGGGATTTCCCAATGCTACGCGTCCCAACATAATGCCGTCTGTACCAGATACATTTAAAACTTCTACGGCTTTTTCAGGTGTAGTGATATCACCATTTGCAATGACCGGAATTGAAACATGCGCCTTTACTTCTCTAATAGTCCGATATTCTGCATCGCCACTAAAACCGCAAGCACGGGTTCTACCATGTACTGTCAACATTTGGATGCCTGAATTTTCTGCAATCTGCGCAATCGTAACTGCATTTTTATTTTGCTTGTTCCAACCCGTGCGAATCTTCAGCGTGACCGGGATATTAACCACATCGACGACGCTTTCGAGGATGCTTGCAACCAGAGTTTCATCCTGCATGAGCGCTGAACCAGAAAATACATTACAAACTTTCCTGGCCGGGCAACCCATGTTGATATCAATTATTTGTGCACCAAGGTCAACATTATACCGCGCTGCATTTGCCATCGCCTGAGGATCTGCACCGACAATCTGCACCGCGCGAGGGGACTCTTCTTCATAATGATTCAATCTTAACTGCGATTTTTTGCTATTCCAAAGTGTCGGATCTGATGCCACCATCTCGGACACGGCAAGACCTGCGCCATACATTTTGCATAGCTGGCGAAATGGTTTATCTGTAACGCCCGCCATAGGAGCAAGTAATAAATTATTATCGAGTGTATATGGACCTAATCTCATTTCCTGGCCGCTTCTTTTTTTTGGCGGTTACTTAAGAATGGTGGATTAATAATAACACGACTGGCAAATATATGATTAGAGAAAATGAAATTCGAAACTAACTGCATCCTTCGTCGGCCCACTCACCTCCAGCACAATATGAATTGGAGAATCCGGTAGCATGCCTGCCTGGATACTAATGCTGTCATCCAGGTATTCTTCTGGCTTAAATTCCCTGTACCCAATTACCTCTCCGCCGGTATTAAACAGGGCGAGCTGGATCAGCGGAAAAGGTTGAATTGTTTCAGACTTATTTGCCATTGTTGCGTTCACCAACAAACTTCCTTCATACAATGGGTGGTTACGAACATCCCGATTTATCAGCTTGATCAAGCTGATATCCTTATACCTCAGGATTTCACACTGGAATCTTTCACATACTTCTCTGGCGACAGGTTCGAACTGCGGAAAGCGCAATAATAATTTATCGCGGTTGAACCAGAATAGCTGTGCAGCAATAATGATTAATAATAAAACAGCGCCTAGCCCCCAACAAATGGTCGCGACCAAGCTTCTCTTGACCGGAAGTTCTTCGCGTAATTCATCTGGAAGATCGCTCAGCAAAACGTCCTCATGCCTCACTCCTTTGGAATAGGCTTCTTTTTCATTTCTTGAGTCAGGAATATCAAACTCTGGTTCCTGATCCTGCTCTGCTACTGGTTTTTGTGCAGACTTATCATCATATTCATAATTTATTTGATCAAGCGTCAGCGGGATATCACTCAACCGCGAAAGTGCACTGAACTGATGACCACACACACCACACTCAACCAGACCGGCTGCAGTAGAGAGTTGTGATGCCTGAATGCGAAATTGCTTCAGGCAACTGGGACAAGAGGTAAACAAACCTCCAGGCATTGAAGGTGACTTTGAATTTTGCATCAAAATTATTTTATGGGGTTATTTTCTTGGCTTATTTTCTTGTTCCATGTAACAGGGACCACTCTTGTTTAAAGACAGGTTCGTCCATATTAAACCAGCTTTGATATGCCACCAAACATTCCTCAGCCTGAGTCGACAACAAGCCGGACAGCACCAGATCTCCGCAAGGCTGAACAAGCTCAGAGAAATGATTAGCCAGCTCCAGTAATGGATTTAGCAAGACATTGGCAATTAAAACATCTACCACAGGAAGCTGCATCTCATCGGCATGAGCTATGACCAGATGATCAGTGATTCCGTTTCTTTTTGCATTTTCTTTTGCGGCTTGTAACGCCTGAGGATCAATGTCGACAGCATATACTTTTTCTGCACCCAGTTTGACAGCAGACAATGCCAATATGCCGGAGCCACATCCAAAATCAATCACCGATTTGTTTTCGATGTCATTGCTGGCCAACCATTCAAGACAGGCAGCGGTTGTTTCATGTGTGCCGGTACCAAAGGCCAGACCCGGATCAAGGATGATGTGTGCAATATCATCCCGTGGTAATTCACACCAACTTGGACAAACACACAAGCGATCAGCAAATATCTTTACCCCGTGACCAAATTTAAATTCATTTACCCAGTCGCGATCTTTGAGGATTGATATCTCATGCTTGCCGATCCGGTCTGCACCCACACGATTGCTCAGGCAACCAAGCAGGGTATCCAGATCGGTATCTTCATGAAGGAGTGCGACGACACGTGTTTGTTGCCAAAGCACCGGGGCTTTTTCTATTGCCTGACCAAATATTTTTTCACCACTGACTGCTGACATGCTGACGGAAACCGCACCGAATTGCTCAAGAAGTTCAGATAACTGTTCAGCACTTTCAAGGTCACTTTCCAGTGTCAACTGCAGCCACGACATTATGATTAGAGCACCTCTACTTTAACCCCAATTTGTCTTCCAGATAATGGATATCAGTTCCGCCAGCCATAAAAGCAGCATTAGTCACCAGTTTCTGATGCAGAGGAATATTGGTTTTTATCCCATCGATAATAATTTCTGACAAGGCAATCGACATACGCCTTAAAGCCAAATCACGATTTTCTCCATGCACAATCAATTTACCAATCATAGAATCGTAATGCGGCGGCACTTTGTAGCCCTGATATACATGGGTATCGACACGTACTCCAGGGCCCCCCGGTGGATGATAGTGAGTAATCGTCCCAGGTGAAGGCATAAAAGTTTCCGGATCCTCAGCATTGATTCTACATTCAACAGCGTGGCCCCTGATTTGAATATCTTCCTGTTTGTAAGTCAGCTCATCACCATTGGCAATATGTAATTGTTCCTTTACGATATCGACACCCGTGACTAATTCGGTGACTGGATGCTCTACCTGTATACGTGTATTCATTTCTATGAAATAAAAATTGCCTTCCTCGTACAAAAATTCAAATGTCCCCGCACCACGATAGCCAATTCGTTGACAAGCCTCGACACAACACTCGCCTATCGTGTTTCTGATTTCTTCGGTAATGCCTGGTGCCGGGGCTTCTTCGATAACCTTTTGGTTACGACGTTGCATGGAGCAATCACGCTCTCCAAGATGGATAGCATTGCCATGCTCATCTGCCAACACCTGAATTTCAATATGCCTCGGATGCTGTAGATATTTTTCCATGTAAACCACGTCGTTACCGAAAGCCGTCGCTGCTTCAGATTTGGTTAGAGCAATAGCGGTCTTTAATGCTGCCTCACTATTCACTACACGCATGCCACGTCCGCCGCCGCCGCCTGAGGCTTTAATGATAACGGGATAACCTATTTCGCGTGCGATCTCAAAAAGATCCTCCGAATTTTCACTAACAGGACCATCAGAGCCTGGCACGCATGGCACACCCGCATCTTTCATTGCAGCGATTGCAGAAACCTTGTCACCCATCATTCGAATGGTTTCAGCACGCGGACCAATGAACACAAAGCCACTTTCCTCAACGTGTTCAGCGAAATCAGCGTTTTCTGATAGAAATCCATATCCGGGGTGAATTGCCACTGCATCGGTCACCTCAGCGGCACTGATTACGGCGGGAATATTGAGGTAGCTGTCGATCGATGCGGCCGGGCCAATACAGACTGATTCATCAGCAAGAAATACGTGTTTTTGTTCGCGATCGGCTTCGGAATACGCAGCAACCGTTTTAATACCAAGTTCTCTACAGGCACGAAGTATACGTAATGCTATTTCGCCGCGATTGGCAATGACAATTTTATCAAGCATGATTTTTTCTAAACAAGATAGTTACGTTGTTATTATTATGTTTAACTGGAATTCTATTCCAGACAAGTTCACTTGATTGCAAACAGGGGCTGTCCGTATTCTATTGGCTCGCCATTTTCGACAAAGATTTTACTGATCACGCCGCTAGTATCTGATTCAATCTGATTCATGATCTTCATCGCTTCGACGATACATAAAACATCACCTTTCTCTACTGCCTTACCTACTTCGACAAATGCAGATGTCTCTGGAGAAGCTGATGAATAAAAAATACCTACCATAGGCGACTTGACAATGTGACCCTCATCTATCGAAGGTATAGACTCTTCACTGGCAACGGGCACAGCATTAGCCTGAGGAACAAAGGTCTGTGGTGACTGCACAACTGTTTGATGTGAATTCGTCGCATGATGACTGCTAATACGGACAGACTCTTCCCCTTCATGTATCTCGATTTCAGCGACGCCTGATTCTTTTAATAATTCGATAAGTTTTTTTACTTTACGGATATCCATAAATTTACCCTGATGATCTTAATATTGTTTTTATGTTGATTTATTTGTGCCCGTTTTCTTACGATATTTTTCATTTAGCCTCTTTGCCAAGACTTCGATTTATTTTGTTTATGCCTCACGCTCTGCATCCTCAAGAAATTTCTCGACCGCTTGTAATGCCGCCTCATAACCGAATGCCCCCAGGCCACTGATAACAGCCTTGGCTAAATCGGAAAGATAGGATTGTTTTCTGAATTCTTCACGAGCAAAAACATTTGACAGATGCACCTCAATAAATGGAATATTGACACTCAGAAAAGCATCACGAATTGCAATACTGGTATGTGTATAAGCCCCTGGATTAATGATAATGAAATCGACTTTATTTGTTTTGGCCAAATGGATCTGATCGATTAATTCGTGCTCGGCATTACTTTGAAAGCTTGTTAGTTTGTGCCCTTGTGTTTTAGCAATTGATTGAAGCTGCTGATCGATTTCTTTTAGAGTTGTTGTGCCGTAAACTTCGGGCTCTCGTGACCCCAGCATATTAAGATTTGCACCATTAAGTACAAGCAAATTAGCCATTTTTGGTTCCTAAACTTATTTTGTGGAAGATCAACGCAGTTTCCCGCATATTAACAGAAATTAATGGATATTTCGAGATTATTATTTAGTCTAAATATTGATAAACCGAACTAGATCTCCCCTGAATTTATAGGAGAGAAGTGATTTCTTGCTCTGCTTTTGATACAGATAATGGCCCCTGCTTTATGAAACTGATGCGGCTCTCTCGATCAAGAATCACTGTATAGGGTAATCCCCCAATACGATTGCCAAATTTACTCGCCAGTTTGATCACTTCCTGTTCACCCACGAGCAAAGGATAATTGATTCCCTGCTCTTTGGCAAAATCAAGCACTTCATCTACGCCCTCAAGCGCAATACCGACAAATTGCAAACCCTGATGGCCATATTTATCCTGCAATTTAATAAAGTGGGGAATTTCTTCCAGACAAGGCGGGCACCAGGTCGCCCAAAAGTTGATCACCAGAACCTTACCCTTCCATTCAGAAACATTTCGCTGCTGTCCTGTCACATCCATCAGCGTGAAATCAGGTGAAAGTGTTCCGGACAAATCTTGCTGACTCGTTTGCGGTACAGGAATTATTTCCTCTGGTGACTTATTCGAACGAATAATGTCAGAAAGAAAAACCCCGGCGATAAAACAACTTATCACGGTTACAGTCGTTATTAATGTTCCTCTTGTCATTTACTTACTGTCCCTACTATTCAAATACGGCTTCGTTAATGTGTGTTGTAAAATCGGCCGCATTCATAAAACCAACGACGCGATGTGATTTTTTCTCAGTGCCTTTTTTGTTGAAAAAAAGTATGGCCGGGGGCCCATATAAGTTAAATTTTTTGAGCAAGGCTTTATCCAGTACATCATTTTCTGTCACATCAGCCTTTAATAATACAAATTCACTCAACATTGATTGCACGCCTGGATCAATAAATGTTTCGTGCTCCATTTCTTTACATGTGATACACCAGTCGGCATAAAAATCCAGCATCACGAACTTACCCTCATTAGCAGCCTTATCCAAAGCGGACTGCAAACCGTCAACGCCTTTAATGTACTGAAAAGATAATGTGCTCGATCTGGCTTCACTGGTCTGATAGTTAGTGGACAAACTCTGCAAAGGTTTGAACATATTGTTCCCCCCACTCGCAGCACCAATGATTAAAATGATTCCATAGACAAGCATCGCTATTCCCACGCCGCGCCACAACCCTTGCCACTTGGATTGCATTGCTGATCTATCCAACGCCCCCATGTATATTGCTGAGATAATAAACAATAATGCCCATAGCGTTAACGCAAGTGGGCCGGGCAAGACACGTTCCATAAACCATACGGCCACACCTAACATCAACACGCCAAAGACATGCTTTATAGATTCCATCCAGGCACCTGCTTTGGGTAATAACTTTCCTTCTGAAGTACCAATCACGAGCAAAGGCACGCCCATACCCATGCCCATGACAAATAATGCGGAACCGCCGAGAATCGCATCACCAGTTTGACTGATATAAAGTAATGATCCGGCCAATGGTGGCGCAATACAGGGACCAACAATAATGGCAGACAATATACCCATGACTGCAACTCCTGGTAGAGTTCCTCCTAGCTTTCCACTTGTACCAGAATGCCTGGTATGCCAACTGCTTGGCAATTGCAATTCATAAAATCCGAACATGGATAATGCCAGCAAAACAAACACTGCACTGAAAGCAGTAATTACCCAGACATTTTGTGCTGCAGCTTGTAAATTCAGTTCGAGTGACCCGGCAATAATACCCAGCACTGCATAGGTTAATGCCATGGCAAGCACATAAGTCAGTGACATATAAAATGCGCGCAGGGGAGTAATACTGGTTCCCTCACCAACAATAATCCCCGATAAAATAGGTATCATGGGAAACACACAAGGTGTCATTGCCAACAGTAATCCAAAACCAAAAAATATAATGATATTTTTCAGGAAGCCACCATCTGACAAGTGTTCAGTAATTGTGTCTTGTTCGGAAAGCTGTCTCGTCCCAAATTCAATTGTGCCTGGTTCGATTGTACTTGGCAAAACAGTCGCAGCATCCAAATTGCTTATTAATTTGATCGAGAAGGTCTTGCTTATCGGCGGGTAACAAAGCACGTCCTCCTTGCAACCCTGATATTTGACAAGTAATTCTGCATCAAGCAATGACTCATCACTTTTTTGTACTGACAAATGCGCATCTACTTCATGATAATTTACCCGAACACTGCCGAAATCAGGATCGTTTTTCAGCTTTCCTTCTGGCAGCTTAATATCAGTAATGGCGATGTTGTCTTCTTGAATTGAAAAATTAAATTTTTCTTTATAAAGATAGTAGCCATCTGCAATCTGCCAATGTACTTTGATTTTATCCATTGAAACAACGTCAACAGAAACAATAAAGGCATCTTCTGGATCAAGAAATTCGAGTTGTTCGGTTCCGCTTAACTTGCTAAATATATTATCTATCCCTTCGGACAAGGATTTTGCTGAAACGTTAGTATAAAAAGTTGATGCGGTAATGACTGTCAGTACGAGTGACAGTAATCGCAATGCGGACATATTCATTTATTTAGTGCAGTCTTCAATCCAACGGAGATATTCTGTGAGGCCATCCTTGATTGGGACAGCGATAATTTCCGGAAGTTCGTGCGGATGTAAAGACTGGATTCTCTTCTTAACAGCAGGGAAACATAGGTTGGTTGTTTTAATCAATAGCAAGAATTCATCGGCTAGTACCAACTTACTACTCCATTTAAAATATGAAGTTAATCCGGGAATGATATTGACGCAGGCAGCGACGTTATTCGCAACCAGATCCTGTGATATCCGTTTGGCAGTGATCGACCCCGGGCAGGTGGTCAAAACCAGCAAATGCTCTACTTTTTTGGCCAAAACATCCTCAACTATTTTTTCCAAATGACTTGAATTCTCCTATTCTGCCAACACATTATTAATTAAGCCAATCAAATCAGACAAACAACGAAACTAAAGGCGGGCGCTATTGTTTAATTTATTCATCTTACTTTTCATTTTTACCCCACTCATCGAGATATATCTACTGATTGCCATTGGCAGTGAGATTGGTGCTTTGCTCACTATCGCTCTCATTTTGTTCACCGCTGGCCTTGGCGTAATCTTATTGCGGATACAGGGACTCTTAACCCTTACAAAAATCAGACAAAGCCTGGATCGAGGTGAACTGCCTGCAGCCACCCTGCTTGAAGGGCTAATGTTACTCGTCGCTGGCGTACTCCTGCTGACACCGGGATTTCTCACAGACACCATTGGTTTTATCTGTCTAGTACCAGCAATTCGCACCCATCTTGCCAATTCTGTCCTGAAAAGAGCCATTGTTACCCAGCATAACAGGAGGGCTGAGTCACGTGGTCACGGAGAGAGAATCACCCTGGAGGGGGAGTTCTGGGAGCATAAAGAACCCTGATATATCTAGCTTACAGGCCCTCGGCCTTATAGGCATTGCTTGACAGATGAATATTCCCTCCTATAATTAGCACTCACTCGGGTAGAGTGCTAACAATAATTTCAACCCTAATTTTAAACCCGTATTTTCAGGAGAAAAATATATGAATATACGTCCCTTACAAGATCGCGTGATTGTTAAACGCATGGAAGAGGAAACCACCAGTGCAGGCGGCATCGTGCTTCCTGATTCTGCGACAGAAAAACCAATTCGCGGTGAAGTCATTGCAGTAGGTCCCGGCAAAACACTCGATAGTGGCGAAAAACGCCCACTGGAAGTCAACGTCGGCGACACCGTACTATTCGGTAAGTACTCCGGCACAGAGGTCAAGCTAGACGATGAAGAACTCCTCGTCATGCGTGAAGAAGACATCATGGGCGTCATCGAGGGTTAATCCTTCGCAGTCGCAGAATTATTTAGAGGAAATTAAAAAATGAGTGCAAAAGAAATCAAATTTGGTGATGACGCAAGACAGCGCATGCTGAAAGGTGTGAACACCCTGTCCAATGCCGTCAAGATTACCCTTGGCCCAAAAGGTCGTAATGTCGTACTGGATAAAAGTTTTGGTGCGCCAACAGTCACAAAAGATGGTGTTTCTGTCGCCAAAGAAATCGAATTAAAAGACAAGTTCGAAAATATGGGTGTGCAAATGTTGAAGGAAGTGGCTTCAAAAACTTCCGACATCGCTGGTGACGGTACAACCACAGCAACCGTTTTGGCCCAGTCAATTGTGACTGAAGGTCTGAAATCTGTTGCAGCAGGCATGAACCCGATGGATTTGAAACGTGGGATAGACAAGGCAGTCATCGCTGTTGTTGAAGAACTGGAAAAAAACTCCAAGCCCTGTGACGACGAAAAGTCCATTGCGCAGGTAGGTACCATCTCTGCGAACGACGACTTGGCTGTTGGCGAAATCATCGCTGAAGCCATGAACAAAGTGGGCAAAGAAGGTGTAATTACCGTTGAAGAAGGTTCAGGCCTGGACAACGAACTGGATGTTGTTGAAGGCATGCAATTTGACCGTGGTTACCTGTCTCCTTATTTCATCAACAACCAGCAGTCCATGAGTGTTGAATTAGAAGAACCTTACATTATGTTACACGACAAGAAGGTTTCAAATATCCGTGATTTGCTGCCTATCCTGGAGGCCGTCGCCAAATCAGGTCGACCCCTGTTAATCATTGCAGAAGATGTGGAAGGTGAAGCCCTGGCAACATTAGTGGTGAATACCATCCGCGGTATCGTTAAGGTCGCTGCGGTTAAGGCACCAGGTTTTGGTGACCGCCGTAAAGCTATGCTGGAAGATCTGGCTACGCTGACTGGCGGTACTGTGATTTCTGAAGAAGTCGGACTAACGCTTGAGAAAGTGGGTCTGGATGATTTAGGTACTGCAAAACGTATTGTGATTACCAAAGACGATACAACCGTGATCGATGGTGCCGGTAAAGCAAGCGATATTGAAGCTCGCATCAACCAGGTTCGTCAACAGATTGAAAACTCCACTTCAGACTACGACACTGAAAAATTGCAGGAACGCGTTGCCAAACTGGCGGGCGGTGTTGCAGTCATCAAGGTCGGAGCGGCAACTGAAATCGAAATGAAAGAAAAGAAAGCACGCGTGGAAGATGCGTTACACTCAACTCGTGCAGCGGTTGAAGAAGGTGTCGTTCCAGGAGGCGGTGTTGCATTACTTCGAGCATTGAAAGCAATTGATAACATGAAAGGCAATAATGAAGATCAAAATATTGGTATCAATATCATCCGCCGTTCACTGCAAGAGCCTCTACGTCAGATCGTCAATAATGCAGGTGGCGAAGCTTCTGTTGTTGTTAACGAAGTACTCAATCGTAAGGACAACGAAGGTTACAACGCTGCAACTGGTGAATATGGCGATATGATCAAAATGGGTATTCTCGACCCAACCAAGGTCACGCGTTATGCACTACAGAATGCAGCTTCTATCGCTGGTTTGTTGATCACCACTGAAGCCATGATTGCTGAAGCACCTAAAGAAGATGCTCCTGCGATGCCAGACATGGGTGACATGGGTGGTATGGGTGGTATGGGCGGCATGATGTAAGTCAGCTTGTTCTACTAGACGTATTACTCGTCGTAGTTTATGAAAAGCCCCGCAATGCGGGGCTTTTTTTTGGCCAGGGATGGCCTTATGCCGTGGAGCACAGGACGTGCGAGAACGGCTATTTACAGGATGTACGGTCGGAAAAGGCTCCTGCAATTCCGACATTTCCGCCATCCGT
>CAZDFI010000007.1:39500-44290 GCA_964504725.1 uncultured Enterobacteriaceae bacterium | reverse complement strand
TTAAATTATTTTTTGCCAAATTTTACATTAAAAAATAATTAGTATTTTTTAATAAGTGCATAGATAGCCCCCGTACCTCCATCGTGAGTTGGTGCAGAGCAGAATGCCAGAATCGAATCGTAATTCTGTAACCATTTGTTCAGGTTATTTTTCAGAACAGGAATCTTGTCTACCGACCCATGACCTTTACCGTGAATGATTCTAATACAGCGGCGGTTTGTTGATTGACAATAGACAAGAAAATCATTTAATTCTTTTTTGGCGACACTGACAGTCATACCATGCAGGTCAAGTTCGGATTCTATTGCAAACTGACCACGACGCAGCTTCCGCATAATTTGCTGTTGAACTCCACTTCTCCTGAAATAGAGTTCATCGCCACTCTCAACGTCCAGTATATCAAATGGGTTATTGGCCATTTGTTTGAGCGAATTCTGTTCACTGACGATTGTTTGATTTGGGACAGGGGGGATCTTGGGTTTGGCTAATACAAAATCATCGTATTTTATCTTATCTACATCACCTACAGCCTGGCGAAATAGCTCAATATCTTGCCTTGAAATGTCTTTAGATTCTGCCATAACCGCTCACAGCACTGTATAAATAGTACTAGTCTATACCAGAATCTAGGATAAAGGGAGTATTCTGGTAAAAATATTTAATAAAATAAAGTACTTAAAGCAGTTAACACATCTAACATATTAAGTAATCCACTTGCGCGCGTTATAAAACATTCTCATCCAGGGGCCATTTTCAGCAGAGTACCCATCAGACAGCCATGAATATTGTTTTTTCAAAAAGACGCGTTCGGGATGCGGCATCATAATAGTGAAGCGCCCATTATTTGTTGTAAATCCGGTCTGACCCTTGGGAGAACCGTTCGGATTCTTTGGATAGTCTTCTGTAGCATGACCTGAATGATCAATATACTGCACAGTTGCAATTGCATTGTTTGCTGCTTGATCATTCTGATATACAACACGCCCTTCGCCATGAGCAACAACAATAGGCATACGAGAATTTTGCATCTCGGTAAAGAATATAGAGGGTGAGTCAAGTATCTCTACCATCACAAGACGTGCTTCAAATTGGTCAGAGTCATTACGGTTAAAGACAGGCCAGTGATCTGCACCAGGAATAATATCTTTTAAATGGGAGAACATCTGGCAGCCATTGCAAACACCCAGTCCAAAAGTATCTTGCCTTGCAAAAAATGATTGAAATTCATTGTGTGCTGTTTCGTTGAATAAAATAGAATTTGCCCAGCCCCTGCCGGCACCGAGGACATCACCATAGGAAAAGCCGCCACAAGCCACCAGGCCTTTGAATGAATCAAGAGATAATTCACCCGTAATAATGTCGCTCATGTGTACATCGATACATTCAAAATCAGCACGATGAAATGCCGCAGCCATCTCAACATGACCATTGACACCTTGTTCACGCAGGATGGCCATTCTGGGTTTTGCTCCGGAGTTTACGTAGGGCGCATGAATTTTTTCATCTGCGTCAAAAGTAATATCCGTAAACAAACCTGTATCATCTCTATCAAATAGACGATCATATTCCTGTTTAGCAGTGACAGGGTTGTCCCTCAAAGATTGCATCCTGAAAGTTGTTTCTGACCACGAACGATGTAATGAAAATAGTTCTTCCATGAAAATAGATTCATTATTATTAACCACTCTTAATTGATGATCATGATTCAGGGTACCAATGTCATGAATATGATCTCGTAGAGATTCGGCATCATTAAACACATTATAAACTTGCTCCAGGTCATCTGATCGTATTTGAATGATGGCACCCAACTCTTCGTTGAATAGAGCTGTAATCATGTCGCCAGATGTATCCAGACTTGAAAAATCAAAATTAAGGTCGATACCTGTACGAGCCGAGAATGCCATCTCGCAGAGAGTGGTAAATAATCCACCATCGGAGCGATCGTGATACGCCAGAATGAGTCCCATTTCATTCAACAACTGAATCGATCTGAAAAATATTTTCAGGTCGTGCACATTTTCAACATCGGGGGTATCTCCAGATATTTCCTGATAGACCTGCGTCAAACAAGAACCGCCTAAGCGATTTTTTCCAAGACCCAAATCAATCAATAACAACCGTGTCTTGCCTTGATCAGTTTTAAGTTCTGGCGTGAGTGATTGACGAACATCAACGACAGGTGCAAATGCAGTGATAGTTAATGACAGTGGTGAAGTAACCTGTTGTTGTAAATTAGTGCCGGAATCCCGATCTATCCACACAGTATTCATCGACAGGGAATCTTTACCCACTGGTATACATATGCCAAGGCTTTGGCAGAGTTCGCTGACCGCCTGTACAGTGTTGAAGAGTTTTACATCTTCATCACCTTGTCCACAGGCTGCCATCCAGTTGGCTGATAAAACAATATTGTCTAACTCAAGAATTCTTGCGGCGACGATATTGGTAATTGCTTCACCAATGGCCATACGTCCTGAAGCGGGGGCATTGATTAATGCGATGGGCGCACGTTCACCTATTGCCATCGCCTCTCCTGTATAAGCATCAAACGAGCTGGAGGTAATGGCGCAATCCGCGACTGGCGTTTGCCAGGGTCCAACCATTTGATCACGGGCGACCAGACCAGAGATAGAACGATCACCAATGGTGATGAGAAAATGTTTGTCTGCAACGGCAGGTAAATGCAATATTCGATGTATTGTTTCCTTCAGATCCAGTTTTTCGGTTTTGAATTCACTACATGTATGTGTTTGTGTTTGCACGTCTCTATTGATGAGAGGTAATTTGCCTAGTAGTACTGATAAAGGTAAATCGACCGCTTTGTTTTGAAACAATTCGTCATTCAAAGTCAGTTGTTGTTCTTTGTTTGCTTCGCCAAGAATAGCGAAAGGTGCTCGCTCACGTTCACAAAATCGGCTGAAGAGTGCAATAGATTCTGGCGCAATGGCAAGGACATATCGTTCCTGTGATTCATTACACCAGACGGCCATGGGTGACATGCCAGGTTCATCATTCGGGATTTTACGTAATTCAAATGTGGCGCCCCGGTGACTGTCATTGACTAATTCCGGAAGTGCATTTGATAATCCCCCGGCACCGACATCGTGAATCGAGACAATGGGGTTTGTTTCGTTCAATGCCCAGCAGGCATCAATGACTTCCTGACAGCGACGTTGCATTTCCGGGTTGTCTCTTTGCACAGAAGCAAAATCAAGGTTCTCTTCACTCTCCCCAGATGCCATCGATGATGCAGCACCGCCTCCCAGCCCGATAAGCATTGCGGGACCACCGAGGACAATAATTTTTGAACCGACCGGAATGCTGCCTTTCTCAACATGAACATCGCGTATCATGCCGTAACCTCCGGCGAGCATGATGGGTTTATGGTAGCCGCGTATGATGTCATTTTCTTTTTGTTCATAGCTGCGGAAGTAACCAGCAAGAGCAGGGCGGCCAAATTCATTATTAAATGATGCCGCGCCGATGGGCCCTTCTAACATAATATCCAGAGCAGAGACGATACGATCAGGTTTGCCATGATCTATTTCCCAGTCCTGGTGAAAATCGGGGATCTTGAGATTTGATACGGAAAAACCAGTCAAGCCCGCTTTTGGTTTTGCCCCACGACCGGTCGCGGCTTCGTCTCTGATTTCGCCACCAGAACCTGTCGATGCTCCTGCATAAGGTGAAATAGCTGTCGGGTGATTATGAGTTTCTACCTTCATTAACAGATGTACGTCTTCCTCGTTCATCTTATATTGATGTGATTCGGGATCGGCGAAAAACCTGGATGCAGAATAACCTGTAGTCACAGCAGAATTATCACTGTATGCAGATAATACCTTTCCAGGATTTTTCTCATGTGTTTGTCGAATCATGTCGAACAGTGTGTTGGTCTTTTCCTCGCCATCAATTGTCCAGCTGGAATTAAATATTTTATGACGACAATGTTCAGAATTAGCCTGGGCAAACATCATGAGTTCGACATCAGTAGGATTGCGACCGATGTCTCTGAAGTTATCCAGCAAATAATCAATTTCTGATACCGAGAGTGCCAGTCCCATTTCGATATTGGCTTTTTCCAAAGCCTCTCTACCCAGGTCCTCATCCTCTGGGGTCAATAGTTCAATCGTTTTAAGAGGAACTGCATCCGATGTTTGAAAAAGAATCTCTGCCAGATTGATATCATCCATGACTGTTTCGGTCATACGGTCATGAAGCAGGGGCTTAATCAGATCGATATCTGTTTTACTTATATTAGAATCACCAGGGTCAGAACCAGAACCTGCAATAGTCCAGGCAATGCCTCTTTCAATCCGGATGATATTATCCATTCCACAGTTGTGAAGTATGTCAGTTGCTTTACTTGACCAGGGTGAAATGGTGCCGGGCCTTGGAGTTACCAGAATAGTAGCTTTATTGTTCCTGGTTTCAGGGGAGATGTTTTTTTGTTCAGTGCCAAGCAAAATGGCATTGAGTTGATTGATTCCATTCTCATCAAGTTTGCCCCGGGAATGAATAAAGTGAATAAACTGACAGTCCAGATGCTCAATGCCAGATACTTTCTGTTGTAACGCAGTAAGTAATTTTCTAATTCTGAATTCGGAAAGTGCAGTCTTGCCGCGAAGAATATGCATCTGCTTATATAATGCTTAAAAAGTAATTAAATATAAAGGTTAATTAGTGTATTGACGAGGGCTATTTTATTTTATCTACTTTAATCAATACAGTGCATAATTTCTGCAAGATTTGAAGATGTCGTTTTAACAATCAGTTGATTATTCACC
>CAZDFI010000007.1:32129-39490 GCA_964504725.1 uncultured Enterobacteriaceae bacterium | reverse complement strand
CCCCGGTGATTGTCCCACCGGGAGCGATCAGCGGACGAATAATAGGTATCACATCATCAACCATACGGTTTTGAAGGGGAATTACTTCTAATAGCATATCCCCCGCCAGGGCTATCTGCGGCAGTAGCATGACAAGATAAATGGTCAGTTTGTGAAAGCCACTCGTCATAATAATCTTGTCATAGAATCATCCTTCTAAAATTAGGATCCGGCGTTGCCAGTTCCCACATGTCTGTAAATTTATTCAGCAGATGTCTAGAGGTTCGCCGATCTTTAAAGTTTAGTGTGCCTTCATAGAGCTCACCATTATTTCTGTGAATGTAGCCTGTCGCATCCGCCAATATCAAACACTCGTTATATTTATCAAATGAATAATGTGCCTTTCGTAACTCAATAAAGGAGCTTAATCTGCCGGACAACTCAAGCAGGCGATGTCCACGTTTTACGATGGTGTCCGGTTCGAATACGATAATCCGAATTTGCGCTCTCCAGTGACGGAGCGCAAGATATTTTACCGCATCAGTAAACTCTGTCGTATCAAAGACCGCAGGATCCAGTTTTCTACTGATAATGAACAGACTTCTTTGACATTGGTTTGCCATATGGTTGGCAACTTGAATATTGTCAGCGCGTGTTTCAAGCTGTAATAATTTGTTGGTCTCCCCAAGTCTGTAATCCTCAATATCGTACATTATCGATACGCTTTAAATCTGTTTGCACATTGTGTCTAACTTACTTGGCTGAAAATGATTCTGCTTGTTGCGAGGCATTACCTACATAATCAGCTGGCGTTAAATCCAATAATCTCTTTTTATCCACTTCAGGAATTTCCAGCGAATTGATAAAGTTGCGTAGTATTTCTGCATTGATAGACTGACCACGTGTGAGATCTTTTAGTTTCTCGTAAGGTTTTTCAATACCGTATCGACGCATCACAGTCTGTACCGGTTCGGCCAGGACCTCCCAGGCATTTTCCAGATCATTGGCAAGTACACTCGAATTTATCTCAAGTTTGGAGATCCCCTTTAGACAGGATTTATAGGCAAGTAAGGCATAAGCGATTCCAGAGCCATTATTACGGATAGTTGTTGAGTCAGTTAAATCTCTTTGCCAACGAGAAACGGGTAGTTTTTCAGCAAGGTTGGTGAGTATGCAATTCGATAGCCCGAGATTTCCTTCTGCATTTTCAAAATCAATAGGGTTCACTTTATGTGGCATGGTTGAAGATCCGATTTCTCCAGCAACGGTACTTTGTTTGAAATAAGCAAGAGAGATATATCCCCATATGTCACGACAAAAATCGATCAGGACGGTGTTGAACCTGCTCATGGCCTGGAAATATTCAGCCATATAATCGTGAGACTCAATTTGAGTGGTATGAGGGTTCCACTCGAGGCCCAGATTTTCTACAAAACTTTTTGACAACGCGGGCCAGTCCACATCAGGGTATGCTGAATAATGTGCATTAAAATTACCCACTGCGCCATTGATCTTGCCCAGAAAATTGATCTCATCAAGTTGTAATAATTGGCGATTGAGACGATGCGCAAAAACGCCCATTTCTTTTCCCATCGTCGTCGTCGACGCTGTTTGTCCATGCGTTCTTGCCAGCATGGCTTGATCTGCATAATTAACAGTCAGCACAGTGATTGCGTTAATAATCTCGACAAGCACAGGGCGCATGATGCGTTCATGGCTTTCCTTAAGCATGAGTGCATGGCTAAGATTGTTAATATCCTCTGATGTACATGCGAAATGAATAAATTCAGAAACCTTTTCCAGTGCTTTATTTCCTGCAATTTTTTCTTTGATAAAATACTCGACTGCCTTGACATCATGGTTGGTGGTACTTTCAATCTCCTTGATACGCATGGCATCTGCTTCGGAAAAAGTGTCAGTGATTTGATTAAGCACGGTATTGGCTTCATCGGTGAGAGAGGGCACTTCCTGAATATCGACCTGGTCTGACAGGGCCTGCAACCATCGAATCTCAACCTGAACGCGAAAGCGCATCAGACCGAATTCGCTGAATATTGGTCTTAGCTCGGCAGTTTTATCGCCATAGCGACCATCTAGTGGTGAAATAGCGGTCAGGGCTGTCAAATTCATCTATAAGCTTCCTATAAGGTCTAACAGGCAAATGAGTATCCTATGTGTATTCTAAACTTTTTGTTCTTTAGGGGCACGGATTTGCTTGCTTGATATGAATATTTTCAATTTCGCGTAAAACATCTTTCGAAATATTAACATCCAGGCTCGCGATGTTTGATTTTAGTTGCGTCATGTTTGTTGCGCCAATGATGTTACTGGTTAGAAACGGACGTGTGTTGACAAAGGCCAGAGCCATTTGTGCAGGATCCAGGCCGCTGGCTTTTGCGAGATTGACATAGATCTCTGTGCAAGCGACACCACATTCATTGGTATATCTGGAAAACCGACTAAATAATGTGATCCGTGCGCCCTTTGGTCTAGCGCCATTGAGATATTTACCGCTTAACACGCCACATGCCATTGGCGAATAGGCTAATAGTCCCACATTTTCACGATGTGAAAATTCCGACAGGCCGACTTCGAAAGTACGGTTTAATAAATTATAAGAGTTTTGAATTGAAACAATTCGGGGAAGTTGTTTTTGATCTGAGACTCGTAAATATTCAGAGGTGCCCCAAGCCGTTTCATTGGAGATTCCTATATGTCTTATTTTGCCAGTTTGCACCAGATCATTCAGCGCCCCAAGCGTTTCTTCAATAGGGATACCATCCTTTTCAGGGGCGTGGTAGTAATCCAGTTTGCCAAAATAATTGGTGTCGCGTTCTGGCCAATGCAACTGGTAAAGATCAAGGTAATCGGTTTGTAATCTTTTTAAACTGGCATCCAGGGCGGCTTCAATATTTTGTCGGTCCAGGCGGGCATTGCCGTTTCTCAGATAAGGTATCCAATCTGCAGAGGCACACACTTTTGAGGCAATGATTAATTTGTCGCGATCTTTTCGTTTGTTTAGCCAGTTGCCTAAATAGGTTTCTGTCCTGCCTTGCGTCTCTTTCATTGGTGCGACAGGATAAAGTTCTGCGGTATCAATAAAGTTAATCCCGGCAGCAATAGCGTAGTCAAGTTGTTCGTGGGCTTCGGCTTCGGTGTTTTGTTCGCCCCATGTCATCGTGCCGAGGCATATCGAGCTTACTTCAATATCCGTTCGCCCCAGTCGTTTGTATTCCATATATGATCTCTACACAATTTCAGACAAAAAAGAACGTATATGATACCTTAAAACGTATGGAAACATTGACACTAACGAAACCCGACGATATGCATTTGCATGTCAGAGAGGGTACGGTAATGAGAGATGTTCTAGCTGATACTGCCCGGCAGTTTGCGCGCGCGATTATTATGCCCAACCTCGAATCACCTGTAGTTTCAACCGAGCAAGCATTGGAATATCGACGATGTATTCTTGAAAATTTGCCTGAAGACATTCGAGAAACGGAAGATTTTAATCCACTCATGACACTTTATCTGACTGAAAAAATGACAGCAGAGGAGATCATCAGGGCGAAACAGAGTGGTTTTATTCATGCTGTAAAATATTATCCTGCGGGTGCAACGACAAATTCTGAAAGTGGGGTCACCGCCATGGAAAAGGTGTATCCCGTATTGGAAGCAATGGCTGAGCAAAATCTTCCTTTACTGGTCCATGGCGAAGTAACCAATCCAGAGGTAGACATTTTTGATCGAGAAGTGATTTTTATCGAACGAGTATTGTCTCCACTGATGGAAAAAATTCCTGAGTTGAGAATTGTCTTTGAACATATCACCACTGAAGATGCTGTTGATTTTGTCCAAGAAAGTTCAGCTGGATTAGCCGCTACCATCACACCACAACATCTTTTATTAAATCGTAATGCATTATTCCTTGGTGGCATACGCCCGCACAATTATTGTTTGCCTGTGCTAAAGGCGGAATCACACCGATGTGCCGTTGTCGACGCAGCAACCAGCGGCAATCCTGGATTTTTTCTTGGCACAGACAGCGCGCCACACGCAAAACGGGTTAAAGAATCAGCGTGTGGCTGTGCAGGAATTTATTCCGCACACAATGCAATTGAGCTCTATGCTGAGGTCTTTGAGCAGGCAGCCTGTCTTGATTTGCTTGAAGGTTTTGCAAGCCACCATGGGGCAGACTTTTATGGACTGCCAAGAAATAAGGGCACAATCACCCTGGAAAAGAAAACCTGGCAGATCCCTGAAACCCTGCCTTTTGGAGACTCGGAAATCATACCATTCCGGGCAGGAGAACATTGTCAGTGGAGGATAAAGCCATAAATAGCCTAAAACAAAACGGTCAGAGAGAAAACGGCCAGACACAAATTGGCAAGAAGGAAGTGAGCCAGAAAGAAGTTAGCGAGAAACAAAAAGAAATTGTCTCTGGTCGGTTTAGGGGTTATTACCCGGTCACAGTGGATGTAGAAACGGGCGGATTCAATTCGGCAACCGATGCATTGTTGGAAGTGGCAGCGGTAACATTTACAGTTGAAGAAAATGGCCTATGGACAACGGATGAATGTATCTCACGACATGTGGAACCATTTGAAGGGGCCAATCTGGATCCGGCTGCATTAGAATTTACCGGAATAGACCCTGAGCATCCTTTTCGTAAGCAAATTTCAGTTTCTGAAAAAGAGGCGCTACAGGATATTTTTAAGGTAATACGTCAGAGGATGAAAGCCTATGGTTGTAAACGGGCTATTCTTGTCGGTCATAATCCCTCATTCGATTTGGGATTTATTAATGCCGCGGTCGAACGCTCGGGTATAAAGCGAAACCCGTTTCATCCGTTTGGTACATTTGATACGGCAACATTGGGTGGTCTTGTCTATGGTCAAACAGTGTTATCCAGAGTTGCTATTGCAGCTGGTATCCAATGGGATCATGAACAGGCACACTCGGCACGTTATGATTCTGAAATAACAGCAGAATTATTTTGTACTATTGTGAATATCTGGGGAAAACAAGGGGCTACCTGATAGGACGTCAGTCGTATCCGGGCTGGTGGTTATGATTAATAATATACACATCCTTTATGTGAAGGTGTTACATAAAGATTTGAAGTTGTCATGGGAGAAAACTATTCCTGAAATTTTACTAAACTTGTTCTATTTTTATATGTAAGTGTTTATCTTTGTTATTTAATAAGATATGAGACAAATCTACTTCGGTGAGTTTCGGGTTTATGTTATCGAACATATCAAGGCGATTGAGTCACAAGATCCTGAATATCAATCCATAGAGTGGTTTCTTTTAAGATATCTCAGGAAAATAGAAAAGAATTCTAACCCACCAACAACGCCTGGCAAGGTAGCAGGAAGTATGCGTGGATTAGTTCGGTTTTATGTAGATATGATTGATGAAGACTCAGAGTTGGGTGATCGATGTAAGAAGGTTTACGCCGAATACAGGAAATCACTGCGTTTTAGCCAGGAAAATTAGTGAAGAGAAGTAAGTTTCGCTTTTTTTTCCAGATTATTAATGGTGTCTTTTGCAATTTCAAACATTTTCTTTTTCATCTGATATGGCCCAATAACAGGAGGGATAAAAAAATCAGGTGTTATCTCGGTATCAAATATTATTTGTGTGACTGGGGATATCCTGTTTGAATCTTTTTCCTTAATTTCCCAACGCAACCACCCAGATTTAAAATCACTCATTCTTGGGATGATACGGCTGTATAAAACACCGTTATTGACAGGATGGAAGGTCTGGACATGTCTGATGTTGTAGCAGAAGAGAAATATACATATTTCGGTAAGCATACTTACTGTTGTTCGTTCATCTTCTGATTTATTTATTAACTCACTTTCTTTTAAATAAGGATTGGTCAGGGTGAGATTTTCGTAGTCAGTAATGACTTTCTTAATGCTGTCGGTATCTGCGTTTACAGTCATATTTATGTGCATGTGGTACACGCCTTTTGCTTGACTAACCTCGACAGAATTTATCTCCGCGCATAAGGAAGCGCCAGGCAGCAGGCTTAGAATCACTAATATCATTTTAAAGTATGGTTTATTCACGACTTAAAAAATCCAGTGTGTTGATAGCAAAATATTTCTCAAATAATCTGGCATCATCAAAGTGGCGTCGTCCTACAAAGGCGATTGCATGATGCCCCCATTGCCGCATGGCGCCCGGACTGGGAATGCCCATTGGCCAAAATAAGAAACGTTCGTTGCGTTGGCTACTTTTAATCAGTCCATTTTGCCCAAACAAACTCTGGAAACTGCCGTCAGGTAATTTTAATGAACGTAGTTCTCTACTCTTCGCCTGTTGATAGTTGATGGACTTCACTTGATTTGATGTGTCGAAATAGACGCGTTCTATGTAATGAGATCTATGAGCAATACGCAGAATGGGCCTGGGGGTTGATTGAACATTCAGTGATACATGCTGAATAACTTGTGGGATAAGAACAGGTTCATTGATAGTTTTTGGTTGTTTTAAGATCGTTGTATTCCTTGTTGGGAACACAAGATGGTAACAGCCGCAGTTATGGATAGTGTCATACAGCCATGGTTTACCATTAGGCAATAATGTGACACGCCAGGTAATGCCGTCCAGATGACCTCCGAGCAGATCAAAAGTTGATGTTTTCGGTCGGGAAGGAAACCAGATCGTATAGTTCAGTTGTAATAAAATATTTTCGGCAACACGTGTATAGGAAAAATGTTGATATACCTTTGGCAAATGAATGTTAATGGTTGCTTGTCTATTATTATTCAATTCTACAGTGCCTATTCGATCATCGTCCGTTACAACATCTATCTCGAAAATTGGTGCGAAACTATCAAACAACAGTTTAACATCCTCATCTCTGGGTTCAGGAATTTTCAATGCATTATAGGACGAATTATTTATGATTTTAGAAACCTCTGATGAGGTAAGCTGTATCAATGCAACTGGCACGTACCGATTTAGGCTACCCGACACGGGTAATTTGCTGAGAGGTAATTCATACATGCGCCTGATATCTTTATGCCAACGATCTATTCCGGAGCGAAATACCACAGCGCTGATGGGATAAAGCCCAAATAGTCTTAGCCATGAATTGTATTCATCAGGGGTGTCCGCGCTTAATTTTAATCTTTGCTGTTCATCGCTATCGTTAAGGTTGGTTGCTATCAGAAGAACAGCACAATATTGCAACGCGTCTTCGAAACTCATTTCCGAATTATTAATTTGAGAATAGTTAATATGACCCGCCAACTTAATAAGTTTATCTCTATCTGTTTTAGGTAGATTAGCGAGTTCAGCGCGCCATCCATCCATGCTCAGTGTCAGTAGATGTTTTACCCATGCGTCGAAGTCCTGGT
>CAZDFI010000007.1:24967-32119 GCA_964504725.1 uncultured Enterobacteriaceae bacterium | reverse complement strand
TCCTGGTCATCCAGATTTTCATGACGGAAATCCGAGAAAAAACGATTTGTTCGTAGATAGGGATAACCCGGTATTCGCCTGGCTTCAGCATCAATAACGTTTGCTGAGCTAATTGTCTCCTCGGTGATGACGATAAAAGATGAGCACATCTGGACTCCCTTATCATAGATCTGACTCTGATCCTGTGTGATTGGTTGCTGCAAAGATGTGCACGCAGTAGAAGCAAGACCTAGAAGCAGAATTGATGATAATTTGAGTTTCATCAAAAGACCTTTTAACGTGTGAGAGTGTGGACTATTTCTACAGGAAATAGTTTATCCATAAATGTAGATGAAAAAATAAAATAACCTCTGTTTTATTTTTCTTATTTAAGGTTATAGATTTTCTCCGGAATTGATTTTTTCTTGCCATTCACATGTTTTACTTAATACGATATTTTCATCAATGCTTGTGAGTTCCTGATTTTTCAGAAGTTGTTTGCCTGCAACCCAAACGTCGCTTACCTGGTTGCGGTTGGCTGCGTAGATGATATGCGAGACGGGGTCATAAAGTGGTTGCGATTCGATAGTAGCAAGATTAATGGCAATCACATCAGCGGCCTTGCCTTTTGTTAACGAGCCCGTGATGTGATCGATGCCCAGTGCTCTGGCTCCATTGATCGTTGCCATCTCCAGTGCCTCATGTGCGGGTAGCGCACTGCTTTTGCCAGTGATCCCTTTTGCCAATAAAGCAGCAGTCCGCATTTCACCGAGCATATCCAGATCGTTATTACTTGCGGCGCCATCTGTGCCTAATGCGACATTAATACCCTGTTGCAGTAATTCACTGACAGGACAAAAGCCACTAGCCAGTTTTAAATTGGATTCCGGGCAGTGCACGACATGCACGCCTTGAGCACTAAGTAGTGCAATTTCTTCACCAGTGAGTTGTGTCATATGCACTGCCATCAGACGTGGACTGAGTAAGCCGAGTTCATGCAGTCGCTGGATGGAACGTTTGCCATGTAGCTTTTCACTTTGAATGATTTCATCTGCCGTTTCATGAATATGCATATGAATCGGGATATCGAGTTCTTCGGCCAATACACTGATACGTTGTAGCGGTGCATCCGAAACGGTATAGGGTGCATGAGGCGCAAAGGCTGTATGAATATGTGTGTTGTGTCGGTATTTGTCGTGTACCTGTTCACCCTTGACGAGATATTCATCAGCATCTTTTGCCCATGCCGTGGGGAAATCGATCATAATTAAACCTACAACTGCACGAATGCCGGTCTCTACAGCAACTTCCGCAACCTGATCCGGGAAGAAATACATATCATTAAAGCAAGTGGTACCGCCACGAATCATTTCTGCGATGGCATGTCGCGTCCCATCATTGATGAATTCAGGACCTATCCATTGCTGCTCTGCGGGCCAGATGTGTTCATTGAGCCACTCCATTAAGGGTAAATCGTCAGCCAGACCGCGGAACAGGGTCATTGCCGCATGTGTGTGGCAATTAATTAACCCTGGCAGCACAGCGTGGTTCTCAAGATGATGCTCATCAATAGGCGTATATATTTTTTGTGCCTTTTCAGTCGGTAAAATGGCAACTATCTTGCCGTCATTAATGGCAAGCGAGTGATATTCCAGTATATTATCCTCAGGTTTGTTGTTTGCAGTGTCTACCGGAATCACCCAACGAGCATTGATCAGCGTATCGATATTCATCCTGTTACCATAGTCAGTCATTTGCAGATGTTTGAATTATGAGCATGGATTGTACGAAAAAAAACTTGATAGGGAGACTTTAATTGTTGTCGAAAGATTTATCGGACACAATCGTAACGAAAAAGCGTGACATGTTAAGCCCGGTGAAATGGGTGTCAGGAGGAATAGACATGCCAGAAGGGGTAGATCTGATAGATCAGCGATTATTGCCCCACAAATTACAAGTCAATCATTATGATAATGTTCGCGCACTCTCTGAGGCGATCACGGACATGGTTGTTCGAGGGGCCCCTGCTATTGGTATTACAGCAGCCTATGGGGTCGTGCTGGCAGCCAGAGAGGCTTATACCCAATCACCGGATGAATGGCGAGAACTGATTGAAGATAATCTCGCCTTGCTGATAGCAACCAGACCGACAGCGGTCAATCTCCAGTGGGCAATTGATAGAATGAGTGGCTTATTTAAGTCGATTGAAGGGAACCCAGAACCTGCTCTATTGGATGAAGCAATAGCCATACATGATGAGGATATTGCGGCTAATATTCGTATGGGTGAGCTGGGCGCAGAATTAATTGAAGATGAATGCCAGGTGTTAACCCATTGCAATGCAGGCGCGTTGGCGACCGGTGGTTACGGAACCGCCCTGGGCGTTATCCGAACCGCACATATACAAGGCAAGATATCCACTGTTTTTGCCTGCGAAACACGTCCGTGGTTGCAGGGGTCGAGACTGACTGCATGGGAATTACAACAAGACAACATTCCAACAACCTTACTGGCGGATAGTGCCGCATGTCACCTATACAGTCAGGGTGGTGTGAAATGGCTTATTGTGGGCGCAGATCGCATTGCAGCAAATGGCGACGTCTGTAATAAAATAGGGACATATTCACATGCGGTCACGGCAAGACATCATGGTATTCGAGTGATGGTTGTGGCTCCCACATCCAGTTTCGATCTCAGTGCCAGGAGTGGCAAAGAGATCCCTATCGAACAAAGAGCAAAAGAAGAAATTTTGAGTTTTTCAGGTGTAAAAATCGCACCGGAGAATGTTTTATCATGGAACCCTGCCTTTGATGTGACACCTGCCGCTTTAATTGATTATATCGTCACTGAAAAAGGCATTATTGAGGCTCCTGATATTAATAAAATAAAGTCGCTATTTGATTGAAAATAATCTGTTTTTACACCACTTTTTTCTACAGAGAATTGGCTTGATGTGGTAATATTTCGCCCTTTGTGGATAAGGGAAACAGGGGGCAGATTATTTCTTAATTGAGCCCTGAATTTGTATGACAGAAAGTGAAATAGCGCGTTCCGTAAACCCCGTCAATATCGAAGACGAAATGAAGCAATCCTACATGGAATACGCTATGAGCGTCATTGTGGGAAGGGCCTTACCTGATGTTCGTGATGGTTTGAAACCTGTACATCGTCGTGTCTTGTATGCCATGAACGTGATGGGCAATGACTGGAACAAAGCCTACAAGAAATCAGCCCGTATCGTTGGTGATGTGATCGGTAAATATCATCCCCACGGTGATACTGCGGTATACGACACCATGGTGCGAATGGCACAGCCATTTTCATTGCGATATATGCTGGTCGATGGCCAGGGAAACTTTGGTTCAGTAGATGGTGATTCACCCGCTGCCATGCGTTACACAGAAGTTCGCATGACACGTATTGCGCATGAATTACTGGAGGATCTGGATAAGGAAACTGTTGATTTCACTCCGAATTATGATGGCTCAGAACATGAACCCACGGTTCTTCCCGCGCGAATTCCTAATTTGCTTGTCAACGGCTCCAGTGGAATCGCGGTCGGTATGGCAACCAATATTCCACCACACAATTTGACTGAAGTTATTGGTGCAACTATCGCATTGATGGACAATGGTGAAATGACAATTGCGGAACTTATGCAGTTTATTCCCGGACCTGATTTCCCGACGGCGGGATTTATTAATGGTTCAAAAGGCATTCGCGAAGCTTACGAAACCGGTCGCGGTAAAATTTATATGCGTGCACGTACACATGTCGAATCTGACGAAGTAAAGGGTGTCCACAGTATTATCGTCACTGAACTACCTTATCAGGTGAATAAAGCACGCTTGATGGAGAAAATTGCCGAACTGGTAAAGGATAAAAAAATCAGTGGCATTAAGGAATTGCGAGATGAATCTGATAAGGACGGTATGCGTATGGTCATCGATCTGCGCAGGGGTGAAGTCCCCGAGGTGTTAATAAATAACCTTTACCAACATACGCAGATGCAAAATGTATTCGGTATTAATATCGTTGCACTAAAAGATGGTCAGCCGCGATTATTAAACCTGAAGCAGTTACTAGATGCGTTTATTCGTCATCGTCGCGAAATTGTTACCCGCCGTACACGTTATGATTTGCGCAAATCAAGAGCGCGCGCACATATTTTAGAAGGCCTTGCTGTTTCACTGGCGAACATTGATCCAGTTATCGCCTTAATCAAGGCCTCCCCCACACCTGCAGAGGCAAAGCAGGCTTTATTAAAACCTGTATGGGAATCGGGAATTGTGGTGGAGATGCTGGGGCGGGCAGATTCAGATGCCTCACGTCCACAAGATTTACCCGATGGCTTTGGTCTTGTCGATGGGGGTTATCGATTATCTGAAGTTCAGGCACAGGCTATTCTTGATCTCAAACTACAAAGATTGACCGGGTTGGAGCAGGAAAAGATCGTCAAGGAATATGGCGATATCCTTGAAACCATTGTCGACCTACTGGATATTTTGTCACGACCGGAAAGACTCATGCAGGTCATCAGGGAAGAGCTGGAAGATATTCGGAATCGGTATGGGGATGAACGCCGCACTGAAATACTTGAAGATCAGCTTGATTTAAGTATGGAAGATCTGATTACGGAAGAAGATGTGGTGGTGACGCTTTCGCACGCGGGTTACGCAAAATCTCAACCGATTGATACTTACCGATCACAACGTCGTGGTGGTAAAGGTAAGTCAGCAACGAATATGAAGGATGAAGATTTCATTGACAAATTATTCATTGCCAGTACTCACGATACACTTTTGTGTTTTTCCAGTAAGGGTAAGCTCTATTGGTTGAAGGTCTATCAATTACCTCAGGCCAGTCGAGTCGCCCGAGGCAAACCGATTGTTAATTTATTACAGTTGGAAGAGGGCGAACGAATTAATGCTGTCTTACCAATCCGCGAATTTGTTGAAGATAAATTTATTTTTATGGCGACAGCAGATGGAACTGTCAAAAAATGCCAGTTGACAGATTTTGCTCGACCACGACCCAGTGGCCTAAGGGCAATTGAATTGGTTGGCGATAATCAGTTGATCGGTGTTGAAATTACTAATGGTAATCATGACATTATGTTGTTCAGTAATGCAGGTAAAGCCGTACGTTTTAAAGAAACCGCAGTGAGGGCAATGGGCCGAACTGCTCGAGGTGTTCGTGGTATTCGACTCGCTGAGGGTCAGAGGGTGAATTCATTGATCGTCGTTGAATCAGATGAAAGCTCTGTATTGACGGTGACAGAAAATGGTTTTGGCAAGCGCACCGCGATTACAGATTATGCCGTAAAAGGCAGGGGTGGTTTGGGCGTTATCTCTATCCAAACAACGTCACGTAATGGCCAGGTGGTCGGTGCCGTTGCAATTGATGAAGATGATGAAATCATGCTTATTAGTGATCAGGGTACTTTGATACGTACACCCGTTAATGATGTTTCAGTATTGGGAAGAAATACACAGGGCGTGACATTGGTTAAACTGGGAGAAGAAGAACATCTGGTAAGCCTGGAACGAATTGTTGAATACAAAGACCCAGATAATGAAACTTCAGAGAAAGAGACAGTAGCAGAAGAAAATGAAACAGAAAGCTAACATCTTAAAAGCAGTAGCCACCAACGAGAATTATTCGGGATTGGTTTATAATTTTGGTGCAGGTCCTGCTATGTTACCAAGAGAAGTCATGCAGCTTGCCAGAGCAGAATTTCTTGATTGGCAAGGCTGTGGAATGTCAGTGATGGAAATGAGTCATCGTAGTGATGAATTTATGTCTATTGCTGTACAGACAGAGGCAGATTTCAGAGAGATACTTGCCATTCCTGATAATTACAAGCTGCTCTTTTTACAGGGGGGCGCGAGTAGTCAGTTTGCTATGGTGCCTTTAAATTTACTTGCGGGTAAAAATTCGGCTGACTATTTCCACACTGGACTCTGGTCAGGGAAGGCGATTGCTGAAGCAGAACGCTTCTGTAAGGTCAATGTTATTGCCGGGCCTGAAGAAGATGTTGGTGGTGGGCAGCTCAGGTCGATCCCCGAACCCGAGACATGGTCGTTGAACCCTGATGCTGCTTATACTTATTACACTGATAATGAAACGATTAGTGGGGTTCAGTTTCCCGAAATTCCAGACGTGGGAGATGTGCCGCTGGTGACTGATATGACGTCTAATTTATTGTCCAGGTCTATAGATGTCTCGCGTTATGGTGTTATTTTTGCGGGAGCACAAAAAAATATTGGTCCATCAGGTTTGGTCATTGTCATTATTCGCGAAGATTTGATTGGCTATGCGCCGGAACATATCCCGAGCATGTATGACTATGCTATCCAGGCGAAAAACGCCTCGATGTTTAATACGCCCCCGACCTATAGTTGGTACATGTCAGGGTTGGTATTGAAATGGATCAAAGAACAAGGGGGGCTGAAGGCCATGGAAAAAATGAGCCAGATTAAATCCGGCAAATTGTATCGGGCGATTGATAATTCCGGACTTTACGACAATCCTGTCAATCCAAAATTTCGCTCTGATATGAACGTGGCGTTTACACTGGTTGATGACAGGTTAAATGAAAAATTCATCAGTGAAGCAAAAGATCACGGATTGGTTGCGCTACAGGGCCATCGTAGTGTCGGAGGAATGCGTGCCAGTATGTACAATGGAATGCCTGAGGAAGGTGTTGATGCATTGATTGGTTTTATGCATGACTTTGAACGCAAGCATGCTTGATTCAAAAAGTAACTGATAATTTATAAAATTAATTTATAACCTGGCTGTTATAACACACACTGTAAATATTTATGTCTGATGATGTAACATTAAATGAGCTGAGAGCACGAATCGATGAAATTGACTCAAGTTTACTGGAGTTGATTAGCGAACGTGCGCAAGTTGCAACCGAAGTCGCTCGTGTTAAAAGTGAACAGTCGGATGATAATGGATTTTACCGTCCAGAGCGTGAAGCACAGGTACTGAGAAAAATAATAGACAGGAACCAGGGGCCCCTGTCTGAAGAGGAAATGGCCCGCTTGTTTCGTGAGATTATGTCGGCCTGCCTTGCTTTGGAACAAACGTTAGATATTGCCTACCTGGGGCCTGAAGGAACCTTCACACAGGCTGCGGCGTTAAAACACTTTGGTCACTCCG
>CAZDFI010000007.1:10566-24957 GCA_964504725.1 uncultured Enterobacteriaceae bacterium | reverse complement strand
GGCGATGGGAACCATTGATCAGGTATTTCGAGAAGTGGAATCCGGGGCATGTCAGTATGGTGTTGTCCCCGTAGAAAATTCAATCGAGGGGGTGGTGAATCACACACTGGATATGTTAATAAATTCCAGTTTGATGATTTGTGGTGAAGTTGAATTACGTATTCATCATCACTTGCTGAGTAATGAAGATTCAATAGACAAGATCACGCGAGTTTATTCGCATGAACAGTCACTGGCGCAATGTCGTGCATGGTTGGACACCCATTTGTTAAAGGCAGAACGTATTTCAGTGAACAGTAACGCGGAGGCTGCGCGCCTGGCCGTCGGAGAAGTGAATGCAGCGGCGATCGCCGGTGAATCAGCAGCCGAATTTTATGACTTATCCATATTGATAAAAAACATTGAGAATGAAACCGATAATACAACACGGTTTCTGGTTCTGGGTCAGCATGAGACCTTGCCAAGTGATGATGACAAGACCTCATTACTTTTTTCAGCCCCGAACAACCCTGGCTCATTGCAGGAGATGCTTGCCTGTTTTTCTGATAATGGCATCAGCTTAACTCGTATCGAGTCTCGACCATCGCGCAAAGGCATGTGGGAGTATGTCTTTTTTGTCGACATTGAAGGCCATGCACAGGAAGCTACGGTGGCACTGGCATTAGACAAGTTAAATAAGAGTGCCTCTATGGTTAAGTTATTAGGATCATATCCCCGTGCGGTTTTGTAATTGGCGGCGTTGCGAAATATTTATTATTCCTGGTGACATACTTCAATGATTACTTGGGTCTGAAGCCAATGGATCTTGCTGGAAAATTATGGCGTGTGATTTAGTTAAGCTGGCTACGCCCGGCGTTGCTGGTCTGTATCCTTACCAGCCGGGTAAACCCGTGCAAGAACTGGAACGCGAGCTCGGTATTAAAAATATTATCAAGCTGGCTTCAAACGAAAATCCACTCGGCCCTGGAGAGAAAGCCAAGCAAGCAATATTATCGTTTTCAGAGTTATCGAGATATCCAGATGGTAATGGTCATGATCTAAAATTGACGTTGTCAAAATTACATGGAGTCAGTCCAGATCAGATCACACTCGGAAATGGTTCAAATGAAATACTTGAATTGATCACAAGAGCGATTACTGGGCCACAACACGAGGTCATTTTTTCAGAGCACGCTTTTGCCGTGTATCCTCTGGTAACACAGGCGGTGGGTGCGAAAGCGGTGGTGGTTCCGGCGCAAGACTGGGGTCATGATATTGTCGCAATGCAGGCAGCGGTCAATAAAAATTCACGCATCATGTTTATTGCCAATCCAAATAACCCGACAGGAACCTGGTTGGATAAACAAGCATTAAGAACACTGCTTGAGTCGATTCCTGAGCATATGGTAGTGGTCCTGGATGAGGCCTATTTCGAATATGTCGAAGAGGATGACTATCCCAATTGTATTCAATGGGTAAATGAATTTCCTAATTTACTGGTGACGCGTACATTCTCAAAGGCATTTGGTCTTGCGGGTTTGAGAATTGGTTATGGTGTTTCACACAAAGACATTGCCGACTTGATGAATCGGGTCAGGCAACCTTTTAATGTGAATAGTCTGGCTTTGTCTGCCGCAGAGGCAGCGTTGGCTGATGATAAGCATTTGCAACAGAGTGTTAAGTTAAACCAGACAGGAATGCAACAGTTAACAAATGCTTTTCATGCAATGAAATTACAATATATTCCATCAGCTGGGAATTTTATTTGTGTTGATATAAAACAATCAGGTCTGGAAATGTACAAAAAACTGCTACATGAAGGTGTTATCGTAAGACCGGTTGATAATTATGGTATGCCGAATCATCTGCGGATAACAATTGGTCTGGAAGAAGAGAATGAAAAATTTATCAAAGCACTTGATAAAGTTTTAACAGGAACAAATGTAGTGTCATGATAACCAATCTTATAGCCAGGAAAATAGCAATCATCGGCGTCGGTCTGATTGGTGGGTCACTCGCGCGCGCACTAAAAAATGTTAATGCAGTAAACACTGTTGCAGGCTACGGACGTGATGAAAATAACCTGAAAAAAGCTGTCCAGTTGGGTGTGATAGATACTTACAGCCTGGATATTAAAGAAGTTGTGAATGATGCCGACATTGTTGTATTGGCAACACCACTATCCACCGCTGATTTATTATTTTCAACGATGTCAGATGCGCTGAAGGAAACGGTAATTGTTACTGATGTCGGAAGTGCCAAGGGAGAGATTGTCAAATCTGCGAGAGCAAATCTGGATGATTCATTTACACGTTTTATTCCCGGACATCCCATCGCAGGCAAAGAAGAAAGTGGTGTCGAAGCTTCATTCGCAGAATTATTTGATGCACATCGGGTTATTCTCACACCTGTTGCCGAGACAGATGATGAAGCACTGAATCTGATTACAGAAATGTGGCAGCTTACTGGTGCGGAAGTCGTCAATCTGGAGGTGGAACACCATGATGCGATTCTGGCGGCAACCAGTCATTTGCCACATATGCTTGCTTACGCTTTGGTTGATTGTTTATCAGGGATGCAGGAACGGGATGAGATCTTTGAGTTTGCGGCAGGTGGTTTTGCTGATTTCACCCGGATAGCCTCGAGTCATCCGCGCATGTGGCACGACATCTGTTTTTCAAACCGCGAGCAACTCCTGAAGGTGATGGATCAATTCGATCAACACCTGAATAAAATTAGAGATGCTATCAAGCATGATGATAGTAATGCGTTATTAGAACTGTTTGAAAGAGCCAAGACTTCTAGGGATAAATTTACTGATCAGCGAAACAAGAGAAACGATTCCCCCGAATAATTACCAGCATAATGTCTCCGATAATACGCATGCATAACTTGAGTGTTCTTATTTGTCCAAAACATGATTAATTATTGTATTTCACCAGGTGGAAAATTACGCGGCAGGTTTCGTGTTCCCGGTGATAAATCAATCTCCCATCGCGCTTTGATGTTGTCCGCCATTGCAGAGGGGCAAAGTCGGATTACAGGATTTCTGGATGGTGAAGACACGCTGGCAACGATGGCTGCGTTCCAGGCGATGGGGGTAGAAATTAAACACACCTCAGAAAATGAAGTTTTCATCAAGGGGGTCGGCAAACATGGTCTTGCAACGCCTGAAACAGCATTGGACATGGGTAACTCCGGTACGTCTGTGCGTCTGCTCTCGGGCTTACTTGCAGGGCTTGGAGTTGAATGTGAACTAACAGGTGATCAGTCATTGATGTTACGACCGATGCGAAGGATTGTTGATCCCCTGCAAAAAATGCATGCGCAGATTACTTGCTCAGAAGAAGGCACTTTACCAATAAATATAAAAGGCGGCATCGGTTTAACTGCAATAGACTTTGAAATGCCTGTGGCCAGTGCGCAACTAAAATCCAGTGTGCTGTTAGCTGGTTTGAGTGCAAAAGGTCGGACTTGTATTCATGAACCTGTTGCCACGCGTGACCATACTGAACGCATGTTGATGCAATTTGGTTACCAGGTTGAGTGCTCAGGAAAAACAATAGCCCTTGAAGGCGGCGGGGCTCTGCAAGGTACAACCATCTCGGTTCCTGCTGATATTTCCTCAGCTGCTTTTTTTATTGTCGGGGCCTGCATTGCAGATGGTTCGGATATTATGATTGAAAATGTCGGCATCAATCCAAATAGAGATGCTGTGATTCATATATTAAGAGAGATGGGTGCGGATATTACATTGTTGAATGAAAATATTGTCAGTGGAGAGCCCGTCGCAGATATTCGTGTGAGATCAGCAGAATTACATGGAATAGATATTCCGGAATCAAGGGTACCCGCTGCGATAGATGAATTTCCTGCGATTATGGTAGCTGCCGCCTGTGCAAAAGGCAGGACCAGACTCACTGGTGCAGAAGAATTACGTGTTAAGGAAAGTGACAGAATCACCGCAATGAGCGAAGGGTTACAGACATTAGGGATCGACGTTGATGAACAGTCTGATGGGCTAATAGTCACTGGTGGCCCGATGTCAGGTGGTGAGATTAATAGTTTTGCCGACCACAGGATTGCCATGGCATTTGCCATCGCTGGTCTGAGTACCTCCGCACCTATTACGATTAAAGATTGTTCTAACGTCGAAACCTCGTTTCCCGGTTTTGTTGATGTTGCGAATGCTGCAGGTCTTGATCTGGTCATTCAGGAACAGATTTAAATGTCTGACATCCCTGTCATTGCTGTTGATGGTCCCAGTGGTACTGGAAAAGGTACGATATGCAGCCACTTGGCTTGTTGGTTGGGTTGGAATTTCCTTGATAGTGGTGCCCTGTACAGGATTCTGGCAGTTGCTGCAGAAAAGCATCATCTTGAAACGAATAATGAGGCAGCTATTGCTGATATAGCCGAATCACTGGATGTGGTGTTCCAGCAGCCTCAGCCAGGCATGGATGTCACGGTTATCTTCGAAGGCGATGATATTAGTCAGCAAATAAGAACAGAAGAATGTGGTAATTCTGCATCGCAGATTGCGACTTTGCCCAAAGTCAGATCTGCATTACTGGAGAGACAAAGGAAATTTCAACAAGCCCCGGGACTGATTGCCGATGGACGAGATATGGGCACCGTAGTTTTTGCCGACGCACCGCTAAAAATTTACCTCATTGCCACTGCGGCCGAACGCGCCAAAAGGCGGTATAAGCAGTTGAAGCAGAAAGGGTTTAGTGTTAACCTCCCGCGCCTCGCGGCTGATATAGCCGAGAGAGATACAAGGGATAGTCAAAGAACCATATCACCACTGAAGCCTGCGGACGATGCCATCGTTGTCGACACGACAAAAATGGAAATTTCTGAGGTTATAAAAAAGATAGAAAATCTGGTCCAGGAAACCCTGCCGGATGCCTGTCCACTGTTATGATGATGGGTCATGATAATGGCGTTGTAGTTGTGTGTGGTAAATCGTTCTTAGACTAATTTTATTAACTAACCGTTATGCAGTGTCGCAGCAATGCAATTGCATAAACGCACCAGATTCTGACATGTCAAAAACTGACAAGGCAGAACTGGAATATAGGTAATTATTCTTCATGAGTGAAAGTTTCGCCGAACTTTTTGAACAAAGTCAAATAGAGGGCAAAATGCGCCCAGGTTCCATCGTCAGTGCGACGGTGGTAGATATCAATCAAGATACTGTCGTCGTCAACGCAGGACTCAAATCCGAAGGACTCATCCCCATTTCACAATTCTTTGATGAGAAAGGTGAAATCGAAGTAAGTATTGGTGATGAAGTAGATGTTTCTCTGGATGCTGTTGAGGATGGTTTTGGTGAGACAAAACTGTCACGAGAAAAAGCCAAACGTCTGATGGCCTGGACAACCCTGGAAAAAGCTCATGAAGCAGATGAAATAGTCACCGGCATTATTTTGGAAAGAGTTAAAGGTGGTTTTACCGTAGATATCGATAAGGTCAGGGCATTTCTACCAGGCTCGCTAATTGATGTGCGTCCGGTAAAAGATACCAGCTACCTGGAAGGTAAACCGCTGGAATTCAAGGTTATCAAAATCGACCAACGTAGAAACAACGTAGTTGTTTCGCGTCGTGCAGTCGTAGAAACAGAAAACACAACTGATCGTGCTGAATTACTTGAATCCTTACAAGAAGGTGCAGTTGTTAAGGGTATTGTCAAAAACACCACAGATTATGGTGCATTTCTTGATTTGGGTGGTATTGACGGATTACTACATATCACAGATATGGCCTGGAAAAGAGTTAAAAACCCAAGTGAGATTGTGACCGTTGGTGACGAGATTGAAGTCAAGGTACTGAAATTCGACCGTGAACGTAATCGTGTTTCACTTGGCCTGAAACAAATGGGCGATGATCCATGGGGTGATCTAAGCAAACGTTATCCTGAAGGTGCACGCCTACGTGGAAAAGTAACCAATCTTGCAGACTATGGTTGTTTTGTAGAGCTTGAAGAGGGTGTTGAAGGACTGGTTCACGTCTCTGAAATGGATTGGACAAACAAGAATGTCCATCCATCAAAACTGGTGCAAATCGGTGAAGAAGTGGATATTGTCATTCTCGATATTGACGCTGAAAGACGTCGTATTTCTTTAGGGATGAAACAATGTCAGCCTAACCCATGGGAGCAGTTTGCTGCGACCCATAACAAGGGTGATAGAGTGGTTGGAACCATTAAATCCATTACCGATTTTGGTATATTTATCGGACTTAACGGTGAAATTGATGGGCTGGTTCATCTTTCAGATATTACCTGGTCAGGTACAGGAGAGGAGTTTATTCACCAATATAGTAAAGGTGATGAACTTGAAACCGTCGTGCTTGCAGTGGATGCAGAAAGAGAACGTATTTCTCTGGGCGTGAAACAAATGGTGAAAGATCCATTTTCAAATTATGTCGCTGAAAATTCAAAAGGCACTATCGTGAAAGGTATTGTTGAAAGTGTTGAGATGAAAGGCGTTACGTTGACTTTGGCAGAGGGTGTTGAGGGATATATGAGATCCTCGGAAATTACGATAAATACGAAGATAGATGATGCGCGCACCGAGGTTAAGGTGGGTGACGAAATGGAAGTCAAAATTACTGCAATCGATCGTAAAAAGCGTTCAATCAATGTATCCGTTAGAGCAAAGGAAACAGATGATGAAGCATCTGCTGTGGAAGAATATGGTTCGGATTCTGATACAACAGGGAGAAGTACCCTGGGTGATTTGTTGAAAGAACATCTGGATAAATAGTAAAAACCTGTGTCCTTACTATAGAAGTAGGGGCACATTTGATGTAAAGTATTGAAATTGTTAAGGAACACGGGGAACCAGATAGTTTGAATTGTAATGTCTGGTGGTAACACAAGAAACGGTCTTGTACTGAAATTGAGATAAATGATGACAAAATCAGAACTCATAGAAGCACTTGCTCGAAGACAAACACAATTAGCCTACAGGGATGTCGAGTTAGCCGTGAAGACTATTCTAGAGCATATGGCAACGACACTCTCAAATGGTGAACGGATAGAAATCCGGGGTTTTGGCAGTTTTGCATTGCACTATAGACCACCTCGTGTGGGTAGAAATCCTAAATCAGGTGAACCGGTCTCACTTCCTGCAAAGCACGTGCCTCATTTCAAACCGGGTAAAGAGTTACGCGAAAGAGTCGATAAGCAGCCATCCCCTGAAGCCTAGGACAGGCACCCAGGAACAGCATTTCCCCACTTTTTTAATATTCCGCAGCAGCGGGCTATTGTATTCAACGTATTCTCTGCTTATTGTTGTCATACTCAACACACTGATACAAGAAGAGAAAATATGTCTCACACGATTAAAAAATACTTTTACATCATTCTGCTTCTGTCGATATTTATCGTATCGTTGGTGTTTTTCCTGAAAAACAATCAGATGATAACTTTCGACTATTTGGTCGACAGTCAGGATATCTCACTTCCATTTCTACTGTTTATTTCCCTCAGTATTGGTGCGTTACTAGGTATTTTGGCCTGGTTACCAAAAATTATTGGCTTGAAACATAGAATTTCAAAACTAGAGAAACAAATGAAACTCTCTGAAAAGGAACTTGATAACCTCAGGGTTATGCCAATGAAGGATACGCATTGATGGAAATCAGCTGGATGACAATCATCTGGCTATTACCTGTCGCTGCATTTAGCGGATGGTTATATGGAAGGCATGGTAAAACTTCTTCAGACGCATCCTATACAGACAGGTTACATCCTGAATATTTTAAAGGTCTGAATTATGTGTTAAATGAGCAACCAGACAAGGCGATAGAAGTCTTTGTCAAAATGTTGGAAGTAGACAGTGAAACTGTAGAAACACATCTTGCCTTAGGGAACCTGTTCCGGCGTCGAGGGGAAGTTGATCGTGCTATACGCATCCATCAGAATTTGATCGCCAGACCTCATTTGAACCGGGAACAGCGGGCATTGGCATTGCTCGAACTTGGTATGGACTACATGAAATCAGGATTACTGGATCGTGCTGAAAGTTTATTTAATGAGTTAGTGGAAACGGGCCTGTATTCGGTGTCTGCATTTACTGAGCTATTGGATATCTATCAACAGGAAAAAGATTGGGAAAATGCGATTAAGACGGCACTTCGATTGGAATTATCTTCGTCCCGTTCATTGAATTACATTATCGCCCAGTTTTATTGTGAGCAGGCAAGTGAATTACGAGTGATTGGAGAGGATAAAAGCGCAAGAGACCTCCTGAAAAAGGCAGTCAAGATTGATGAGAACTGTGTCCGTGCAAGTTTAATCGAAGCGGATATCCTCAAACAGGAAGGTAAGCTCAAGCAGGCTATACGCATTTATAAGCGTGTTGAAAAACAAGATGCAGAATATATCCCGGAAGCCATTTCTCTGATGCTTGAATGTTACAAACGATTAGAAAGACTGGATGAATTCAGAAATTATTTACGTACCATGGTCGACAAACATGGTGGCATAACACCAATTATAATGCTTACAGAACTTATTGCTGAGCAAGACGGCGAAGAAGAAGCAATGAAGTTTATTACCAAAGAACTCAAAAAAAGACCGACCGTAAGAGGCGTTGATCGACTTGTCGAATACGCCCTTATTCCAGCTCAAGGTAAGGCCAAAGATGATTTAATGACGATCAAGGATCTGACGGGTAAATTACTTGAGGATCGAACAATTTATAAATGTAATCATTGTGGTTTCGATGCCAAGGCATTGCACTGGCAGTGCCCGAGTTGTAAAAACTGGAACACGGTTAAACCTGTCCATGGAGTAGAAGGGGAATAGAAAGTGAGTAACCCACGTATCATAGTGCCTCTGGATTTTAACGATCCTGGACAGGCTCTGGAATTGGTTGAAAAACTGCAACCTGATTTATGTCGACTAAAAGTGGGTAAAGAATTATTTACCAAATCAGGGCCAGCTTTTGTCGAGAAATTGATTGCTAAAGGTTTTGATGTATTTCTTGATCTGAAATTCCATGATATTCCTACTACGGTAGCGAAGGCATGTGCAGTTGCTGCGGATTTAGGTGTGTGGATGGTGAATGTACACGCAAGTGGTGGCAAGCAGATGATGTCGCTTGCCAAAGAGGCGCTCGACAAGAAGTCACATCATCCACTTCTGATTGGCGTAACGATACTCACCAGCATGAACGTAGAGTCATTAAGAGAACTGGGTCTGCAATGTTCCGTTGAAGATCAGGTAATCAGGTTGGCGCAGTTAAGCAAAGACGCTGGTCTTGACGGTGTCGTGTGTTCAGCACAGGAAGTAAAAATATTACGAAACCAGCTAGGCAAGGAATTCAGGTTAGTCACACCTGGTATTCGTCCGGGTGGTTCTGATAATGATGATCAAAAGCGTGTGATGACACCAGGGCAAGCTATCGAGGCAGGCAGCGATTATTTGGTGATAGGCAGACCGATAACACAAGCAACAGATCCAGTACAGGCGCTAAAAGATATTGAGAATGAAATCAGTGCCGCACGTATAGATGTATAGCATTTGATGTCTGATAATAGTCGAGCAAGTGCATTCCATCCGGAATGCTCATTCAAAGCGGGTGAAAAAAGCTTTTGGGGCAGGCTTTACGGCAGTTCAAAGGCGCTGGCTATCAGTCAGTTAGTCGCTCATGCAGAATCTCCAGTAGTCATTATGACGAAAGACTCGCTATCAGCGAGCAGACTGACGGAAGAGCTTCGCTTTTATCTTGACGATAATGATATTAACAGCCTCCTGTCTTTTCCTGATTGGGAGATGCTACCTTACGATTTATTTTCACCTTACCAGGATATTATCTCAGAAAGGTTAGCAACACTTACCTCATTACCGACTTTAAAAAGAGGTATTCTGATTGTACCTGTGACGACACTGATGCATCGCCTGATGCCCAGTACATTTTTATTGTCACATAGCCTGATCTTGAAAAAAAGCCAGCAACTTAATGTTGATGCATTCAGAAAACAGCTCAGTGAAAGTGGATATGCATTTAGTACACAAGTCATTGAGCATGGAGATGTGGCAATACGCGGTTCGTTGATTGACCTATATCCGATGGGTGCAGAAAAACCCTATCGCATAGATTTGTTAGATGACGAAATAGACAGTATTCGAACATTCGATCCTGAAACCCAGCGTTCATTGCATCAGGTAGAAGAAATTAAAATATTACCGGCAAGGGAAATCCCCCTCATTGATGAAGGGATAGCCCGCTTCAGATCAGCCTGGCGATCACGTTTTGAAGGTAACCCAAATCAATGCCCGGTCTATCGGGATGTTAGTCAGGGACTTGCCCCAGCCGGGATTGAATATTATTTGCCATTATTTTATGAAGAGACCAATACCCTGTTCGACTATCTACCTGATGATAGCATCGCCATTTTTGATGAAGACGCGATCGAAACTTCAGAGTCATTCTGGCAAGACATTGAAACACGTTATGAGCAAACAAGACATGATATAGAGCGTCCGGTATTGCCACCAAGGGACATGTTTCTCAATCCCCATGATTTATTGAGCAGAACAAAAAACTATCATCAGATCCACGTCACCAACAGGGAACAACAAGTTCGTGCTGGAACAAGCAATTACGATACAACGCTGCCGGCAAGTCTGGTGATTGATGCACGGTCTGCAGATCCTTTGTCACTGCTCAAGCGCTTTGTCAGTGATTTTGAAGGGAGAATATTACTCGTCGCGGAATCGGCGGGCAGAAGAGAGACCTTATTAGATCTGTTTCAGCAACATAATATCAAACCTGTTCAATTAACAGACTGGTCTGAATTTATACAGGGGGAAGAGCGTCTGGGATTAACAGTTGCGCCCCTGGAGCAGGGCGCACAACTTGAGAATCCCAGGATTGCCCTGATTAGCGAGGGGCAGTTGTTTGGCGAACGCGTGATGCAGCGTCGCCTGCGTAAACGCAGGCAGACGGATTCAGAAAACATTATTCGTAATTTGACGGAGTTAACATTAGGTGCGCCTGTTGTTCATGAGGAACATGGTGTTGGTCGTTATAAAGGCTTAATCATGCTGGAAATTGGAGATATTCCTGCTGAGTTCATTTTTATTGAATACGCTGAAAGTGACAAACTTTATGTGCCCGTTTCCGCACTTGAATTGATCAGCCGTTTTACCGGCATAGATCCAGAACATGCGCCGCTGCATCGTTTAGGCAGCGGACAGTGGCAAAAGGCAAAACTTAAGGCTGCAAAGCGCGTAGTTGATGTGGCTGCTGAATTACTTGAATTGCATGCGCAGAGAGCAGCACGTCCTGGTTTTAATTTTGAGCTTGATGAAAATGCCTACCGCGCTTTTGTGCAAGCATTTCCATTTGAAGAAACACCAGGGCAGATGGATGCTATTTTGTCAGTGATTGATGATATGACTCAGTCCAAACCGATGGATCGTCTTGTGTGTGGTGATGCAGGATTTGGTAAAACAGAAGTAGCCATGCGTGCTTCATTTGTTGCAATACAAAATAGCAAACAAGTCGCCATCCTCGTGCCCACAACATTACTGGCACAGCAACATTATCAAAATTTTAAAGACAGGTTTGCCGACTGGCCTGTGCGTGTTGAATTGTTATCGCGATTTCGTACGGGTAAGGAACAGGGTAAAACTCTCGAAGGAATAAAAGACGGTACTGTTGATATCGTCATTGGTACGCACAAATTAATCCAGGGGAATATCGAATTTGCCCGACTGGGTTTGTTAATCATTGATGAAGAACATCGTTTTGGTGTCAGACAGAAGGAAAAGTTTAAGGCGATCCGGGCCGAGATTGATGTGCTGACACTCACAGCAACACCAATACCAAGAACACTGAATATGGCACTGGCCGACTTACGTGAATTTTCAATCATTGCCACACCTCCCTCAAAGCGCCTGGCCGTTAAGACATTTGTCCGCGAATGGAATGACGCCCTTTTGAAAGAAGCACTATTGCGTGAAATCAAACGTGGTGGTCAGGTGTATGTACTACACAATAAAGTTGAAACCATAGAAAAAATGGCCAAACAGGTAGAAGCACTTCTACCTGAGGCATCTGTCAGGTGGGCGCATGGTCAAATGTCAGAGAAAACACTTGAGCAGGTGATGCAGGATTTCTATCACCGACGTTTTAATGTCCTGGTATGTACAACCATTATAGAAACGGGCATTGATGTGCCTAGTGCAAATACGATTATCATTAATCGTGCTGACAAATTTGGATTGGCCCAACTCTATCAATTGCGAGGCCGGGTCGGACGTTCGCATCACCGTGCATATGCTTATTTAATTGTCCCAGAAAGGAAGCAAATGACAGCCGATGCGATAAAAAGGCTGGAGGCCATTGAGGCCCTGGAAGAATTAGGTGTTGGTTTTACCCTGGCGACACATGATCTTGAAATTCGCGGTGCCGGTGAGATTCTGGGTGAAGGGCAAAGCGGACAAATCCAGGAAATAGGTTACGGGCTTTATATGGATTTACTGGACCGTGCAGTGACCGCACTTAAATCAGGCAAACAACCTGAACTGGACAGACCGTTAGATCATGGTGTTGAGGTCGACCTGCATATTCCAGCACTGATTCCCGAGGATTATTTACCTGACGTACATATGCGTCTTATCATGTACAAACGGATTGCCAGCGTAAAGGATAAAGAGGAATTAAAGGAACTTCAGGTCGAGATGGTCGATCGTTTTGGTTTGCTACCTGATTTCGCCAAAAATCTTTTCCGAATCGCAGAGTTAAAATTATTAGTGAATCCGCTCGGAATTCGCAAGATAGACTTGGGCCCACATGGAGGCAGATTGCAATTTAATGAGAAAAATAATGTCGATCCTGTGAAGATAATTTCATTAATACAACATAATCCATTTACATATAAACTGGATGGCCAGGACAAATTACGAATTAATGAAGAGTTGCCGGAACCTGATGACAGGTTCACAATACTGACCAGACTTATTACAGACATTACAAACAGGGATGCTGCATAATAACATGGGTACCACTATCAATTCGTGCACGAGCACCTTGAATCCAAAATCTCCAATAGCTGCGTTGTCAAGCACTCGCAATAGAATTACTATTACAAGCACTTACCGCCTTGCTCTTGAAGATTTTGAATCTCAATCTGGCTCATCCAGAATTAATAGTGGTACCCATATGATAAAAATATTACTTGGTAGTTTTCTTTTGCTGTCTAGCAACCTTGCATTTGCCAAATGGTATCAGGTAGAGATGGTTGTTTTTGAACACCTGGTAGACGATACCAGCGGTGAATTATGGAGATCAGGTGATGCGCCGGATTATAGTAACACTATGAAATTGATTACTGATCCCGATGGTTCTAATGCATTCAAAATGTTGCCCTCAAGCAGACATAAACTCGGTGGTGTGAACAAAGTTCTTAAATTATCCCGTGAGTATCGACCAGTGCATCATATCGCCTGGCAACAGCCTGGGTTAACAGCATCAAGGGCAAAAAAAGTACATATCAAGAATCCGGACGCAAAGATAGACGGTACAGTAAAATTAAGAGGTGGACATTTACTTCATCTGGATCTGGATATCACTTATTTTATTGATCTATTTACTGAATCTATAACTTCATTTACGGATGAGAATGTGTCCGAAGGAGGAGGCACTTTAGAAAAAGACACGGAAGAAATTATTATGAGTGGGACGTATGCGCAAATGAAGGAAACACGACGAATTAAATTAAACGAATTACATTATTTTGATCATCCGCTATTTGGTGTTGTGATGCGAGTGACACGGCTGGCAGTGGAAGAGTAGCCAGATGCGATTTTGACACCCATAAAATACTATTTCGCAATTCAGGCTAAAAATAGTCCGCCATGGCTATGTATCAGACCATACGGGTTTAATCGAAGAATAATTTATATTAGATACAAAGGGTTAAATAATATTTTTAAATAAAAATGAAAAAGTGATATACGGAAGCATCGGTAGTATTACTTTTTAGTATTCAGTTAAAATTAGCTGTAAGATATTGAAATTAATGGAAAAAGATGGAATTTTTAGCATGAAATGGAGCAAAAATATACCGCCAGAAATATACGGACGCGTCCGTAAAATAAACTGTTAGGTGCGCATGAAAATGAGCGGTATTGAACAACCACGGATAATTCAGTTTGTATATAAGGCGCCGGTGGCTATTATCGGAATTGTAGGCTTTGTGTATGCATTTCAGATCATTCTTCGGTTCAAAGAAGATACGACCCTCATCACGAACACAACTTTTGCAATTATTGCGACCCTCGCAGCACTTGCTTTCTCCTTTGCCCGTGTTATAGAAACTGATGAGTTGAAAGATAGAGTGATGTTCGCGGGTGAAAGGCTGCTCCATGGCGCGATCTTGGTCATCGTT
>CAZDFI010000007.1:7428-10556 GCA_964504725.1 uncultured Enterobacteriaceae bacterium | reverse complement strand
TCAATTCTTAAGTATTTTCTTTTTCTACTATACAGCATCCCGGCATTCGAGGAATCCACTTGGCTGACATTTGTAACATCATTAACGGTTGGTGTGTAGACCGGACTTATCTTTGCCAATGGGATCATGTTTGCCCACACAGGCTTAAGAGTCCTTAATGATTTGCTCCTATTGAGGTTTACTCGTCACAAGGATTGGGATGATCTCTTCTAATTTTTATAAGGCTGCGCACCTAACCATGCGCTCCACACGGACGGCTCCTAGCGTCGCCGCCCGTGAGCTTAGCCGTTAGCTTATTAGTTTTATCGTTTCTCCAATTATAGTTTTTACTCCAACCATTCCACCCTCAAGATTATTTTCAATCATCTCCATTGTAATTTCCTCATCTGTTTTGCAAGCTACCCATTAACTCAACGTTGAGTCCAAAATACCCCTTGACAGCGTAACCTCATAGGTTACAATTTATTTAATGATAAGGAGTTTTATTCATAAGGGATTAGAACGTTTTTACAAAACTGGAAAATCGTCTGGTATTCAATCAAAACATGTTAAACGGTTAAGGTTAATACTGACCAACCTTGATCAAGCAGAGAGTCCAAACGATATGAATTTACCCGGTTTACGACTACATGAATTAAAAGGTAGCCGTAATAATATTTGGTCGGTTTCTGTTGGTGGCAACTGGAGAGTAACATTTCGATTCATAGATCGAGATGTTGAAATAGTTAATTATGAGGATTATCACTAATGAGTATGCGTAACCCTGCACATCCAGGTGAAATTCTAAAAGAGTTGGTAATCACCCCTTTAGAACTCACCATTACAGATGCATCTGAGCATTTAAATGTTAGTCGTAAAACACTTTCAAAAGTCTTAAATGGTAGAGGTGCAATAACACCAGAGATGGCATTACGATTAGAGTTGGTATTTAAAAAACCGTCTGCCGACCACTGGCTTCGTCTTCAAAATGCCTACGACCTTTGGCAATCGCGCAAAAATAAGTCTGGTTTACATGTTTTGCCTTACCGTAATAATTACGCATAAAGGCTTACTAAACAGGGCGAGAGTGATTAATTGTTATGGCGTTGTATTAGCTTATTAGTTTTATCGTCTCTTCAAGTATAGTTTGTACTCTGCCTATTCCATCTTCAAGATTATTTTCAATTATCTCCATGGTGATTTCTTCCTCTGTTTTACCAGCCGCCCAATTTACAACGAGAGAAAGACATACATAGTTGATTTTCAGTTCGCGTGCGAGGATTGCCTCTGGCATCCCCGTCATTCCAATAATATCGCAGCCATCTTTTTCAAAATTGTTAATTTCTGCGGCAGTCTCCAGCCGAGGACCTTGTGTGGCTGCATAAACACCTCCAATAAAAACATTCATATCCGAAATGATACGGGCGTCAGAAAATATTTTTATCAGAGAAATGCTATATGGACATGTAAAATCAACATGTGTCACTTCGCTGAGGTTGTCTTCATAGAATGTGTGATCTCTGCCGTAGCTATAATCAATAATTTGATCAGGAATAACGATCCTTCCGGGAAACATCTCAGAGGTTATCCCTCCAACAGCATTGACTGCAATGATGTTTTCCACGCCACACTCTTTTAGCGCGTAAATATTAGCGCGGTAATTTATTTTGTGAGGTGGGATGACATGTGGATTACCATGCCTGGGTAAAAAAACGATTTCTTTTTCTCCAAAATGTCCAAAAACCAGAGCACTGGATGGACTGCCATAGGGCGTATCCACTTTTCTTGTTTCATCAATCTCGACGCCTGCCAGTGAAGTCAGGCCTGAGCCTCCAATGATTGCTATTTTGCTCATAATCCTTTCACTGCGTAAATACCTGGTGCATTGCGTAAATAGTCCTTGTAATCCATGCCGTAACCAAAGACATAACGATCAGGAACTGTTACTCCGGTGAAGTCAGCTTTTTTAAAACTGCGTTCTCTATTCAGTTGCTTGTCTACCAGCACAGCAGTATGGATTGTTTTTGCCTGATTGTTTTTACATTCCTCAATGATTGCCATTAAGGTTGTTCCTTGATCAAGAATATCATCGACTAACAGGACGTGCCTGTCTTGTAGTGAGATAGCAGGTTTTCTAATCCAGCGTAATGCGCCGCCACTGGTTTCACCTTGATAGCGAGTCGCGTGAATATATTCGACTTGTAACGGAAAATCTAAAAGAGGAATTAATTTTCCTGTTGGGATCACGCCACCAATCATAAGGCAGAGGATGACAGGGTTTTTGTCTGAGAGAACTGCCGTTATTTCCCGCCCCATTTTTTCAATGGCCGCCTCAACTGCTTCAGATGAGTGAATTAAATCAGCCTCGGCTTGTACACGTTTAATTTCAGCTGGATCCATGTTTTTTGCGTATATTGCTCTCTATTTAACGTTCTCAATCAAGGTCCTGGTCTGGGGCTTCATAGATGACCGTCATAGGGTGCCCAGTTCATTTATGATTAGCAGCGGCAGGAAAATGCCTGATAATACATTGAAAATCAACCGATTATTCCTTCTACCCTCATGGGTTTACACTTCTAATGGAGATCTTTTTATGCATTTACTGATGAACATAAATTTCTGATAACCCTAATATTAACAATGCATTAAGGCTGATTTTTTGCTACTCTGTCGTTCGATTCGAACAGACGATCCTGCGTCAAGATGGCCAAAAGAGCCATCAGCGCGACCGAGCAAGGTCTAATAGAAACACACATTATTCTAGTTGAGAGGAACACCATGTTTAGCAAAGATATGAAAGTTGCCGGTTATGATGAAGAGCTATGGAATGCAATGGATTCAGAGCGTGTGCGTCAGGAAGAGCACATTGAGCTGATTGCATCAGAGAATATGACAAGTCCACGTGTAATGGAATGTCAGGGTTCGTATTTAACAAACAAATATGCTGAAGGCTATCCGGGCAAGCGCTATTACGGTGGTTGCGAATACGTTGACGTTGCAGAGCAGTTGGCTATCGATCGACTTAAGGAACTGTTTGGTGCAGATTGGGCGAACGTACAGCCACATTCCGGTTCACAGGCAAACGGTGCGGTTTATCATGCCTTGTTGGAACCAGGCGATCACATCATGGGTATGAGTTTGGCCCATGG
>CAZDFI010000007.1:0-7418 GCA_964504725.1 uncultured Enterobacteriaceae bacterium | reverse complement strand
TGATTATAACCAGGCCGAAGAACTCGCGTTGGAGCATAAGCCAAAATTAATTATTACAGGTTTTTCTGCCTATTCCAGAATAGTAGATTGGGAACGATTCCGTGAGATAGCAGACAAGGTTGGCGCATTGATGATGGCCGATATTGCCCACGTCGCTGGTCTTATCGCTGTAGGCGAATATCCAAGTCCTGTGCAGATTGCTGATGTGACAACCTCAACAACGCACAAAACATTACGTGGTCCACGTTCCGGTATTATCATGGGTAAAGCCAATGAGGACATTCAGAAAAAGATAAACTTCATGGTATTTCCTGCTTACCAAGGTGGTCCACATATGCACACCATCGCTGCAAAGGCCGTTGCTTTCAAGGAGTGTTTGGAGCCAGGTTTCAAGGGATATATTCAACAGGTTAAAAAGAATGCAGTTGCCATGGCTGACACCTTCATTGAACGTGGTCTGAAAATTGTTTCTGGCGGGACAGACAATCATTTGTTTCTGGTAGATATGATTGAAAAAGGACTGACGGGCAAGGAAGTCGATGCTGCAATAGGGCGCGCCAATATCACCTGTAACAAGAATGCAGTTCCAAACGACCCCCAGTCACCATTTGTAACTAGTGGTATACGTATTGGTACGCCAGCAATTACAACACGTGGTTTTGATGAAGCCGATTGCAAACAGGTTGCTAACTGGATTTGTGACATCATGGACAATATGGGTGATGAAAGCATCGTTGAAAAAGTAAAAGGTGAGGTTGTTGCACTTTGTAAAAGCAAGCCACTTTACGGATAATTCATTCGTAACACACGTAGTTCAGGCTTGCAGGGGATCGGTCATACGATCCCCTGTTGTCGTTAAGTAAGGGTAAATTTGAAATACTTTAAATTGAAAAATCAGGGCATAAACCAGTTGAAAAAGGAGGGTATGTGAATGCGATGTCCATTTTGTTCTGATATGGATACGCGGGTTATTGATTCCCGTCTGGTTGGTGAAGGTGATCAGATTCGTCGTCGTCGTGAGTGCACAAAATGTAAAGAGCGTTTTACGACTTACGAATCTGCGGAATTAAATTTCCCCAGAATTTTGAAATCTGATGGTCGGCGTGAGCCCTTCAGTGAAGATAAACTTCGTACAGGTATTCTAAGGGCCATCGAAAAACGACCCGTAGCAATGGAAAGAGTTGAGGTGGCTATTTCACAAATCAAGCATAAACTCAGGACTGAAGGCGAACGGGAAGTAAATTCGCGCAAATTGGGTGACTGGGTGATGGAACAGTTGAGAACGCTTGATCAAGTTGCCTATGTTCGTTTTGCGTCAGTCTACCGGAGTTTCGAAGATGTGCGTGCATTTCTGGATGAGATTGAGCGTCTGGAAAATGATTTACCTCCCGAAATAAAGAAAAGTCAGCTTGATCTTTTAAAGTCTGATGGTGAAGAGAGTTGATGTGGGCTGCCTCAGATTATCAACATATGTCTCGTGCCTTACAAATTGCGCGGCGTGGTCTTTATAGTACCGATCCAAATCCTCGTGTAGGTTGTGTCATTGTTAAGGGCAATACTGTCCTGGCAGAAGGCTGGCATCAAAGGGCAGGGCAGCCACATGCTGAAATCGAGGCCCTGAAAATTGCGTCAGAGAAAAATGCGTCAGTAAATATTACCGGGGCGACTTGTTATGTCTCTTTAGAGCCATGTGTTCATCATGGGCGTACACCACCTTGCACTGATTCCTTGATCGACTCTGGAATCAAGAGAGTGGTGGCAGCAATGCTCGATCCAAACCCGCTCGTTTCAGGTAAGGGATTGCAACAATTAAATGATGCAGGCATTGAAACGGCGTGTGGCTTGATGGAGGCACAAGCGCGTGAATTGAACCCTGGTTTCGAGATGCGTATGAGGGAAGGACGTCCGTTTGTGAGGTGTAAACTGGCTATGAGTCTGGATGGCAGAACAGCGTTGGCGAATGGCGAGAGCAAATGGATAAGCAGTGCAGAATCGAGAATGGATGTACAAAGGTTACGTGCACGCAGCTCCGCTATCATGACCGGGGTTGGAACAGTTATTGCTGATGATCCCTCGATGAATGTCAGATTGTCAGAGGAAAAAAGAACAGAAGGTCAGCGGCAACCATTGAGAGTCATACTCGACTCTGAACTCGATATTCCACTTGATGCAAAAATATTGAGTTTGCCCGGAGACGCTATAATATTTCATGCATCAGAGGATTCAGATAAAAAACAAAAACTTGCGAATATCGGAGTTGAGCTGATATCGGTTGAAGCAAAAAGAGGTGCGGTGTTTCTTGAATATGTTTTACGTTATCTGGCCAGGGAAAAGGAAGTCAATGAAGTACTGCTGGAGACAGGCTCTACTTTATCAGGTGAAATGTTGCAGGCTGGTTTAATTGATGAACTGATTTTCTATCTTGCTCCGACTTTATTAGGTCCAGATGCAAAAAGCCTGTTTCAATTACCAATGATCGAAAAAATGGTAGATCGAGTTTCACTAAGTTTTTCAGACATTAGAACTATCGGTCAAGACATTAGAATTAAAGCAACAATCAACAGACAAGAATAAATATGTTTACTGGAATTATAGAAGCCGTTGGTCGCATAGAATTAATTGAGGATAATGGTTCCGACAAAAGATTTGTGTTCAATACACACACGCTTGATCTATCGGATATAAAATCGGGTGACAGTATCAGCGTCAATGGTGTCTGCCTGTCTGTGGTGGAACTACAGGGGAATGGTTTTTCTGCAGATGTTTCTGTTGAGACGCTTACATGCACAACATTCAATGAACTTGCCGTCGGTGACAAGGTGAACCTGGAAAAGGCACTTCTGCTTTCGTCACGACTGAGTGGACACATGGTCAGTGGTCATGTTGATGGCAAAGGCAATATTCGTCAAAAGTATGCAGATGCAAGATCTGAACGTTTTGAAATATATTTCCCCATCGAACTTGGAAAATATATTTGTAAGAAGGGATCGATATGCGTTGATGGTGTTAGTTTAACAATCAATGATGTAGATAAATCAATGTTTTCCATTAATATCATTCCGCACACAATCAAAGAAACAGTATTTTCCGAATATATCGAAGGCACGCAAGTGAACCTTGAAGTTGATATCGTGGCGCGTTATTTAGAGTCACTCGTGACAGATAAAAACTAAGGTTCGGAAAGATATCGATGAAAGTATGTCATAATAATGAGCTCCCTGGTTTAACACTATTGGTCTAGATTTTAATGGCGCTTAATACAGCAATAGAACTAATTGAAGATATTCGCGATGGCAAGATCATTATCCTGATGGATGATGAGAATCGTGAAAATGAAGGTGATCTTGTGATAGCAGCCTCTGCTGTGAAAGCAGAAGATATCAATTTCATGGCACGTTTTGGCAGAGGATTGATATGTCTTACCCTGACACGTGAACACTGTAAAACATTGAATCTGCCATTGATGGCAGGAAATACTTATTCAAGCCATGGTACCAACTTCACTGTCTCTATCGAGGCAGCGGAGGGGGTGACGACAGGGATTTCTGCAGCCGACAGGGCACTTACCATACAGAAAGCTGTAGCAATAGATGCGCAACCATCTGATCTGGTGCAACCAGGGCATGTTTTTCCTCTGATGGCGCATCCTGGAGGTGTCCTGTTACGAGCAGGGCATACTGAAGCTGGATGTGATTTGGCCAAGTTATCAGGACTCACACCAGCGGCTGTCATCGTAGAAATACTAAAAGATGATGGTGCCATGGCGAGAAGACCAGATCTGGAGATATTTGCCGAGACGCATGGCTTGAAAATTGGCACGATTGCAGACTTGATTCAACATCGCATCGAAAATGAAAAAACAGTTAAGCGGGTTGCTGAGTATGATATGCAGACTGAGTATGGTGAATTCAGGATAGTCGCTTATGAAGACAGTATTGATAATAATTTACACCTGGCAATGATTAAGGGTGAGATTAGATCGGATGAACCCACGCTGGTGCGTGTTCATATGCAAAACCCAATTCATGATCTGACAGGAAGTTTAAGAGAGAATACCGCATGGCCAATCAGTGATGTGTTAAAGCGTATACAAACTGAAGGTCAGGGGATTGCTGTTATCTTGTGTAATCAATTTGGAACACAGGAGTTGGTTGATCAATTAAAATTGTTTTGTAAGGGAACTTCACAAGAGTTGGGACAAATGAATAAACAAAATACAAAAGACCAACGTACCATAGGTCTTGGCGCGCAGATATTATCTGATCTGGGCGTGCAAAAAATGCGAGTGCTTAGTGCGCCAAAACGATTTCATGCGATTTCCGGTTATGGTCTTGAAATTGTTGAATATGTAACCTGATTATGTGCTTGCTATATGTCTGAATACAATTTAATTGAAGGTAAGCTAAAGCTGGATAACGCAAAGATTACTGTGGTTGCGAGTCGTTTTAACAGTTTCGTTGTTGATCGCCTGCTTGATGCGTGTCTTGGCACATTAAAAAAATCCGGTTTATCAGATCAAGATATCACTATTGTCCGTGTGCCAGGTGCATTCGAAATCCCATCTACTGTTCAACATATAATTAAGAATACTGAATGCGATGCAGTGATTACTTTGGGGGCAGTGATTAGAGGTGAAACACCTCATTTCGAATATATATCTTCAGAATGCACTCGCGGACTGGGGCAAATCTCGATAGAAAATGATATCCCTGTGATCTTTGGTGTGTTGACTGTAGATGACACAGAACAAGCCATAGACAGGGCCGGTACAGAAGAAAGTAATAAAGGTTCAGAATCAGCACAGGTCGCAATAGAAATGATTAATGTTTTCAGAGCATTAGGCTAATGGTCGCACAGAAAAAATCATTGGAAGATAAATCACCAGGCAAGAAATCATTTTCCAGGCACGCACGTATACGCGCACGTCGCTCAGTAGTACAGGCATTGTATCAATGGAGTATGTCAGATGCGCCGATACAGGACGTAGTTAATGAATTCGTCAATGAACGCTCGGAATTGAAAAAAGCAGACACAGATTATTTTAAAGAGGTATTGCTTGGAACAGTCAAGGAATGTAAAAACCTGGATGAACAATTAATACCATTACTGGATAGAACTCTGGAAGATTTGGATCCAGTTGAGAAAGCAATATTACTTATTGGGCTTTATGAGTTGACATTCCATCCAGAGCTACCTTACCGGGTTGTCTTGAATGAGGCGGTTGATTTGGCAAAAATGTTTGGCGCAGAACAATCGCACAAATACATCAATGGTGTGCTGGATAAGGCAGCACAAAAAATCAGAACGGCAGAAATGAAGAACGTCTCTTGATTGAACTGAGGTTTCTAGGTTGATGGCCTTATCAGAATTTGCATTAATCAAAAAGTATTTCCAGAATCTTACAGATGATGATTCATCTGTCCAATGTGGTATCGGCGACGATGCAGCTGTTATTCAAATTCCTCATAATATGGAAATCGTACTTTCAATAGATACCCTGTTAGAAGAAACGCATTTTCCAGCAGACACACTTCCATCTGATATTGCATATAAAGCATTGGCCGTTAATCTCAGTGACATGGCGGCTATGGGTGCAGTGCCGAAGTGGGTTCTATTATCCATTAGTCTTCCAGAAAGTGACGAAGTCTGGCTAGAACAATTTGCCTCTGGATTTCTCGAACTAGCCAAACAGCATTCGCTTAACCTCATCGGAGGTGATACGAGTAGAGGACCACTATCGATTACTATACAGATACAAGGATTAGTCCCAACAGGTAAAGCGCTTAAGCGTAATGGTGCACAGATAGGCGATCTGATCTATGTTAGTGGGACATTAGGCGATGCTGGTGTAGGTCTGGATATTATTCAACAAAAGCTTGTGATAGCGGATGAGTACAAAAAGTTTTTTCTTAATAGTCTAAACAGACCAGAGATAAGTATCGACGCAGGTCTTCATTTGAGAGACGTGGCGAGCAGTGCGATTGATATATCAGATGGATTAATTTCTGATTTGGGACATATACTCGAAGCAAGTCATGTAGGTGCAGAAATTGAAATGGAGAAGATTCCATTATCAGAAGAGATGCAACAATGCATTGATAAAATGGTTGCCTGGAATTATGCGCTGACTTCTGGAGATGACTACAAATTATGTTTTACAGCACCAGCAGAGCAACATGACCTGATCATCAATACTTTCGAGGGAATAAATATTCCTGTGTGTTGTATTGGTAAGGTTGCAGGAGAAGCGGGATTGCGTTGTAAAGATCCTGAGGGCACTTATTTTGAACCTACAGGAAGTTCATATACGCATTTTTAATTCTAGGTGTTCCGGGATATATCGGTGTTGTAATCAGGGATTTCCGAAGTAATTTCTTTATTTCTCGCTGTAATTTCTTTACGCATTTTCTTGCGCATGACTGCAGCATCATATAATTTTTTCTCAAACTCTGATTCCAGTTTAAGCGGAGGGACTTTGACGGCTTTTCCATCTTCGCTTCTTGCGACCATGGTGAAATAGCATGAATTCGTATGACGTTTCTCTTTAGTCTGCAGGTTTTCAGAAATTACCTTGACACCAATCTCCATCGAGGAATTTCCAACATAGTTTACATTAGCGCGAAATGAAACCAGTTCACCTACCTTGATTGGTTGGTTAAAGGTAACCTGGTCAAGTGAAACCGTCACCACGTAGCTTTTGCTATATCTCGCTGCACAGGCATAGGCGACCTGATCCAGCATTTTTAAGATCGAACCGCCATGTACATTCCCCGAAAAATTAGCCATGTCTGGTGTCATTAGCACGGTCATGTGCAGCGTTTTTTCATCTTCTTCAGGCATCATGTTACTTCCCACCTTTATTGTTATGTTTATAAGTGTGTATAGCCATCTTGTGATAATCGGTTTATTTCATCGGGGGCATAGGGTACAGATTCAATAAATGCCGGGATTTGTTTTCGATCAATCTTCAGGTTTTCCATTGTGGTTTCACATACTTTCAAATCAATAATATCAAATGTATCCAGCTTTTTAGCCAGATCGACAAGTTCCTTGTTGTTATCATAACTATCCAGTGTGAACCAACCAATATCAGGGCCATGCAGTATCATGACAATCTCGAGATCTTCAAGCTCCTCTGTTCCCGACTGAGTGATCTCTTCCGCTCGTTGAAGTAATAGTTTTAAATCGTCAATGGAGTGCTCTGATATATCATACAGGTAGCGTTTATTGCCGATTGTGAACTGGCTATCGGTCTGGACATGCACTGGCTCAGGAGGTTCGGTTAGTGAGATTACGGGTTCCTGTTCAGTCACTGGTGCGACAATCGCAGTGGGGGACTGATGATCTTGTTCGCAGCCCAACAACGATAAAAATACAAACAGTACAGGCAAACAGTTCCGAATTATATTGTGTGATTT
>CAZDFI010000006.1:29464-44627 GCA_964504725.1 uncultured Enterobacteriaceae bacterium | reverse complement strand
ATGATCAACTAATACAGGGAAAACTTGTAAACAGGGTCAAATTCTATCAAATGCTTAATGATGCACATGGAGATGGTGCACTGCTGCTGGTGGCCATTGATAATTTCAATGAAATTCACAACACAATCGGCATGATACCTGCTGATGAACTGACAAGTCATTTAGCCGATATTATCGTCAAGTCCTGTGCAGCAATAGAAATTGGTAATATTGAAGTTATCAGAATAAGTGATGATACTATCGCTGTCATCATGCTTGAGGTTGAAAATGATGAAGTTTATACCCAGTTTGCTGAAAATATCTGCAACGAAACCACGTCATCACCCTTCGATTATGAAGGGAAGACAGTAGACTACAAAATCAGTATTGGAATTGCGTTTATAAAAGAAAATTCTCAAGGTGCAAAAACCAATGTAGCTTGTGCTGATGCTGCGGTTCAACTGGCAATGGAAAACGCTGATAATTCCTTTGTTGTTTTCGGTGGGAATTTACAAAGCACGAATGTTGTAGATCAGAAACTGGTACTACATATTCAGGATTCAATTAAGGAAAATCGGGTGCAGCCTTTCTTTCAACCGATTATCAGCGTTTCAGAAGCTACCGAGGGTTTCGACACGACCATCTATCAGTTACGCACAAAAATAATTGATCTGAATGGTCAATTGCTTGGGTATAACGAGTTTTTCCCCGTCCTAAAACAGAATAAACTTGCAAAAAACCTGGACTACTGGGTGATCAGACATGTTCTCGGAAGATTACATAAAATAAAAAAAGAAGGTAAAGACAAGGTAGGTTTTCTTGTGACCCTGGAAGAAGACAGTTTACTAGATAAAGGTCTAATCGACTGGATTGAAAAGCTAATCAGCCATTTTAAAGATCCCAGCCTGGCACCATCTATTACGTTTGAAATTCGGTCTGAACATTTTATCGCCAATCAGGAAAATGTTGTGGATATAATGATGGTGCTAAGAGATAAATATGGAATTTCATTTGCCCTGACCAATGTCCAGGGAGTATCTATTTTAAATAAATGCACAAATCAGACATCTTTCGAATTTGTCAAAATTCCGATGTATGAAACATCTGATTCTGGAGAAGAAGAGGCGGTAGATGCAAATGAATTACGCGAATTGCTAAACAGCTCAACAGAACTTGGATCACTTACCATTGCCGATAAAATAGATAATGCAGATTATCTTTCAACTGCGATCGAATGCGGCGCAGATTTTGTGTCCGGCTATCTTGTCCATCCGCCCCAGGAAGAGATTACTTCAGAAGATGAAGTTGTGATGTAGCGAGATTACGACTCGGTAATTGTCATTCCGGAGATATTACGGAATCCACGAGGCAACATATTACCCCGACGTCCCCGCTCACCCATATAATGTTTTATGTCCGCAGGCTTTAAATTTAGATGTCGTTGCCCGGATTGAATAGTCAATATTGCATTGACAGGGACGACTGTCATCGCCATCACGTATTCCTCACGCGTTTTTAACTTTGCTGGTGGAATCTGAATAATCTTTAACCCTTTTCCCCGGGCCAGTAACGGGAGCTGATTAAGCTGAAATATCAATAATCTACCGATTGTGGAAATTGCAGCAATTAAGTCAGTTTCATATTGATTAACAATTACCGGCGGTAATATGAGCGATTCTTTTGGTAAATTCACAACTGCTTTACCATTTTTATTTTTGGTAACCATATCTTCAAGTTTTGCGACAAAACCATAACCGGCATCAGATGCTAAAAGGTAAAGTTTATCGCCTTCTCCCAGCATGACACCTTCAAAGGTCGCACCGTCTGGTGGATTTAGCTTACTTGAAACCGGCTCGCCATGACTTCTTGCAGAAGGTAATGAATGAGTAGGCAAGGTATAGCATCGTCCGGTTGAATCAATAAAAACCGTACTTTGATTGCTACGCCCTGTAGCCATACATTTAAAAGCATCCTCAGCTCTATAATTTAAACTGTATGGATCGATATCATGCCCCTTAGCTGCGCGAACCCATCCTTTGTTTGACAATATGACACTCACATCTTCCGTAGGAATTAATTTTGTTTCATCAATCGCCTGCGCTCCTTCTCGCTCAACTAATGGTGATTTCCTCTTGTCACCAAAGGCCTTTGCATCGGCATTGAGTTCCTTGCTTACCAATGTTTTTAACCGTTGTTTTGAACTTAGGGTAAGTTGTAATGCTTTTCTTTCTTTATCAAGTTCTGCCAATTCACCTTTGATTTTAATCTCTTCAAGTTTGGCTAATTTTCTTAACTTGAGTTCGAGTACGGCTTCGGCCTGAATATCGGACAATTTAAAACGTTTCATCAAAACAGCTTTGGGTTTATCTTCCTGCCGAATTATCTGAATCACTTCATCGATATTCAGGTAGGCGATCATCAAACCTTTTAATATATGGATCTGCGCAAGTATCTTATCCAGACGATATTCCAGTCGTTTTTTGATTGTCGCTGTACGAAATGACAACCATTCTTTCAAAATCGACCTGAGATCCATCACCCTGGGTCGTCCATCAATTCCTATGATATTCATGTTGACGCGATAACTACGTTCCAGATCTGTTGTTGCAAACAAATGGGACATGAGATTATGATGATCTACTCTGTTTGATCTGGGGATTAATACAATTCGGGTGGGGTTTTCATGATCCGATTCGTCACGCAAATCATCAAGCATAGGTAATTTTTTTGCATGCATCTGAGCAGCAATTTGCTCAAGTATCTTACTGCCTGAACTTTGATGTGGTAATGCAGTAATCACAATGTTAGTGTCTTCTTTTTCCCAAACAGCTCTCATTTTCACTGAACCGTGACCAGTTTTGTATATTTCCAGAATATCTGCTTTAGGTGTGATAATTTCTGCGTGGGTTGGAAAATCGGGGCCTTTAATATGCTCAAAAAGCTCTTCAACAGTTGCCTTTGGTGACCCCAACAAGCGAATACAGGCACTCGTAACTTCTATAAGATTATGTGGCGGAATATCCGTCGCCATGCCGACGGCGATTCCTGTTGTGCCGTTTAACAAAATATTTGGCAGTCTGGCTGGCAATAATTCTGGTTCCTGGAGTGTCCCATCAAAATTGGGCAGCCATGCAACCGTACCTAGCCCCAATTCACTCAATAAAACTTCAGCATAGGCTGTAAGTTTTGATTCCGTGTAGCGCATGGCCGCAAATGATTTAGGATCGTCCATAGATCCCCAGTTCCCCTGACCATCAATCAAAGGGTAACGATAGGTAAATGGTTGTGCCATCAGTACCATGGCTTCATAGCATGCAGAGTCACCATGAGGATGAAATTTACCGATGACATCTCCCACCGTCCGAGCTGATTTTTTATATTTAGAAACAGATTTTAGGCCAAGTTCTGACATGGCATAGATGATGCGGCGCTGAACTGGTTTCAGGCCATCCCCAATGTGAGGTAACGCCCTGTCCAGAATAACGTACATGGAATAATCAAGATATGCCTGCTCAGTAAAATCTTGCAGCGGTCTTTGTTCGTTCTGTTGAAAATCAAAATTGCTATTGCCGGCCAATTTTTTGTCCTCTATATGAAATTATTATACGCTTGCAAGATCACCTTTCTTCTCCAGCCATACCTTGCGATCTGATGCCCGCTTTTTAGCAAGTAGCATATCCATTAATTTTTCGGCTTTTTTAACATCAGGTAATGTAAGCATAACCAAACGTCTGGTTTCAGGAGACATCGTTGTTTCACGAAGTTGTAAGGGGTTCATTTCGCCCAGACCTTTAAAACGTTGCACATTGACTTTGCCTTTCTTTTTTTCGGCAGAAATCTTGTCCAGAACTCCCTGTTTTTCAGATTCATCCAGCGCGTAAAATACTTCCTTACCAACATCAATCCTGTATAGGGGCGGCATAGCAATATAAATATGTCCTTTTTCAACAAGAGGCTGAAAATGTTTCATAAACAAACCACATAACAGCGTAGCAATATGCGCACCATCAGAATCCGCATCAGCTAGCACGCAGATTTTTCCATAACGAAGGCCATCGAGATTATCCGATCCTGGGTCGACCCCGATAGCAACTGCAATGTCATGCACTTCTTTTGATGAAAGCACTTGAGATGAATCGACTTCCCATGTATTTAATATTTTCCCTCTCAATGGCATCACCGCCTGAAATTCACGGTCACGTGCCTGTTTGGCAGAACCTCCAGCAGAATCACCTTCGACGAGAAATAATTCAGTGACAGCCAGATCCTGCATTGAACAATCTGTCAATTTCCCTGGCAGTGCAGGACCACCACTGAATTTTTTGCGTACAACTTTTTTACTTGCTTTAAGCCTTATCTGTGCATGGTCAATGGCTAGTTCAGCAATCCGTTCGCCCATTTCGATATGTTGGTGTAACCACTGACTAAAACTATCGCGAACAATCCCCGAAATAAAAACAGCACACTCTCTGGAATAAAGACGTTCTTTTGTCTGCCCTGAAAACTGTGGATCGTCCAATTTTACAGAAAGAATATAACTACAACGATCCCACACGTCTTCAGCCGAAAGTTTTAGTCCGCGCGGCAACAAATTACGTGAATCACAAAATTCTCTCATTGCCTCCAACAAACCTAATCTTAATCCATTGACATGAGTTCCTCCCTGGATTGTCGGCACCAGATTGACATAACTCTCTGTAACCAACTCCCCCGCTTCAGGTAACCAGTGAACGGCCCATTCTGCTGCCTCATGATCACTTTTCATACTCTCAAGAAAAGGTTCTGGAGGCAGCAGTTCGCAACCCACTAATTCTTCAGTCAGATAGGTCTTTAAACCGTCGGCATAACACCAGTTAATTTTATCCTTATTTATTTCATCGGTAAAAAAGACATGCAAGCCTGAACACAAAACGGCTTTTGCACGTAATACATGTTTTAATCTTGAGATGGATATTTTAGTCGTATCGAAATATTTTTTATCGGGCCAGAACTGAATTATTGTCCCGGTATTTCGCTTACCTACATCACCAATAACCTTGAGTTTTGATTTAACTTCGCCAGAGGCAAAGGACATACTATATTCCTTGCCTCCTCGTTTAACGCTGACTTCAAGTTTACTGGACAGTGCATTGACAACCGAGACACCAACACCATGCAAGCCACCCGAAAACTGATAATTCTTATTTGAAAATTTTCCGCCAGCATGTAGCCTGGTCAAGATAACTTCAACACCAGAGATTTTTTCCCCTGGGTGTTTATCGACAGGCATACCTCGACCATCATCACTGACAGTTATCGATCCATCCTTATGCAGGATAACCACAATTTTTTCCGCATACCCGGAGATGGCTTCATCGACACTGTTATCCACCACCTCCTGTATCAGGTGATTGGGTCGACTGGTATCCGTGTACATACCCGGGCGTTTTCGAACAGGATCAAGTCCCGTCAGGACTTCTATGTCGGACGCATCATAACTCTGGCTCAAATGTGCTTACCTTCGATGGATTTTAATTGAAATACAGTGTTCCAGACATGACACGAGGATACATCAGCTGTATTGCAGAGACTACAATGAATTATTGATTTAATCTAAATCTTCTAACAATAATTTTCGTACGCTATCTGGAACCACATCAACGGTATGGTGGTATTCAGCATGTGTAATACCTGCGGATAGATTCGCACCGTTTTTCAGGGAAGTAACCATTTCCTGATCTAGTTCAAAGCGAAGAAAATGAACCGCAGAAGTTTTATCATCATTAGTCCTTTCCATATCTTCGTTTGCAAATGGTCTGATTTTATCGTGACCCTCAACCTGCATCCAGATCGAGTCTTCGACTCCTCTCATCTTTGCCAGGGCAACTCTTCGCTCCGTTTCATCCGTAAACTCAATCATAAAAGTTGCTTTCCAGTTATTCCCGTCTGGTATAAGTGGATTATAGGTACCAAGCTCTTCTTCAATCGCTGCTGCTTCAAAAATACGTTCGATGCGGAGCATTTCCTGAATTTGATACTGGATTGTCAAGTTATCTTCAAAATAGACAGTTGCATTAGGACCGATAGGTAATTGACGGTTTTGCTTATGTGCGATGACCTTGCTCTTAAAATCACTGCGCATTTCTGCATATTCCTCAAGCGACCAGAGGGCACTTCGATCAAGTTTCTTCATTTTTATGATTCTATTCCGTATGCCTGTTTTAATAATTCAAATGGACTTTCTGGCTTCATATCACCCTCTAGCCCATTTTCTATTTGATGACCTGCCATCGGACAATCACTGACATAATGATCAATCTCAGATTTTCTAATTTTGTCTATTATCGGCCGACATATCTTCATTGATGTCTCATGATATTCACTTTTAACGGCATAGGTACCATCGTGCCCCGAACAACGCTCAAGGATTTCAATTTCTGTACCAGGCACCAACTGCATAATATCTTTGGTCTTCATGCCAATTTTCTGTACACGTTGATGACAAGGGACATGATAGGCAATTTTTCCAAGTTTATTTTTAAACTGAGTATCAAATTTGCCAGACTTATGTCGCAGCATTAAATATTCAAATGGGTCAAAGATATTTTCCTGTGCTTTCTTCACATCAGGATCATCAGGGAACATCAGTGGAAGTTCCTGTTTAAACATCAAAACACAGGATGGAATGGGGGCAATAATGTCCCACCCTTCATCAATTAATTTGACCAATTCAGGAATATTGACCTGCTTGGCTTTTTCCACTGACTCAAGATCGCCCAGTTCTAATTTAGGCATGCCACAACATTTTTCCTTGTCGGTCAGGCGAACAGTAATGCCATTATGTTCAAAGATGGTGATCAGATCCTCACCCAACTGCGGGCCATTTTTATTACCATAACAGGTAGCAAACAGCGCGATTTTCCCACGCGTAGTTTCTGTTGCCTCGATACTGATTTCTTTCTTATCACGTCGGCTAAACCGTTTACGCAAATTATTACTGTGAAATTCTGGCAAGATCGCCTGGGAATGAATACCGATTGTTTTATCCATGACTTGACGCGCTACAGAGTTTTTATTGACTGCATTTACCGTTTGGGCCACAACCGGGATACCTGCAAAAGTACCGACCGCATCCGTTGAGGTAAGCAGCTTATCTCTTAATTTTGTATTACCTTTTCTGTAATTAATCGCCTTGAATTGCAGCATCAAATGAGGAAAATCAACATTCCATTCGTGCGGTGGCACATAGGGGCATTTAGTCTGGTAGCATAGATCACAGAGATAACACTGATCGACGACTTTTGAAAAATCTTCCTTGCTGACGCTGTCTACTCCCATAGTGTCCGAATCATCAATAAGATCGAATAATGTCGGGAAAGCATTACAAAGATTTACGCATCGACGACAACCATGACAGATATCAAATACGCGCTCCAGCTCTGTGTTTAGAGTATCCCCATTAAAATATTCTGGATTTTTCCAGTCAATGGGGTGGCGTGTAGGGGCTTCAAGACCGCCTTCTCTGTGTTCTGTTGAGTTATTTGGCATAGTTTTTAGCTTCTATAACAAAAACCGGGCAGTGTGCCCGGCTCCGTTAAAGTAAAATGACATCTGCGGGTAACGCTTAGTCGAGAACATCCAATGCTTTCTGAAAACGATTTGCATGTGAGCGTTCTGCCTTTGCCAATGTTTCAAACCAATCGGCAATTTCGTCAAAACCTTCTTCACGTGCGGCTTTGGCCATACCTGGATACATGTCTGTATATTCATATGTTTCACCGACGATGGCTGCCTTGAGATTATCAGAGGTTGCACCTATTGGTTCGCCAGTCGCTGGATCACCGACTTCTTCCAGATACTCAAGGTGACCATGTGCATGGCCTGTCTCACCTTCAGCAGTTGAACGAAATACAGCAGAAACATCGTTGTAACCTTCTACGTCTGCTTTTTGTGCAAAATAAAGATAGCGTCTATTTGCCTGTAACTCACCAGCAAACGCGGCTTTTAGATTTTCTTCAGTTTTTGAACCTTTTAAAGACATTTCTATTCCTCCATATGGCTTCTTATCTTAAATACTTTACTACTTAATTCAGTATAAACGGTTTTTTAGACTAATTCTAAATAATTTTCATCATGGATTCCTTTGCTACGATCGCAAAATTGATACATATTTTTCGATGGAAGTAAGTGCTCATTCATTGTATTTACGCAGTCAATTAATTACTGTTTATATTAGTAGATAATGCGGATAATACGAACTTACGGTTACAATACTGTTAAACAGGGGAAATACATTTGCCAAAAAAGAAAAAACCATCGAATTTTGAGAGTGATTTACAAGAGCTCGAAAATCTCGTGGAAAAGATGGAGAAAGGGGAACTCAGTCTGGAAGAATCGCTGGTTCATTTTGAACGTGGGATTGCATTGACGCGCTCTTGCCAAAAAGCCCTGACAGAAGCCGAGCAAAAAATACAAATTCTTTTAGCTGAAGATGGTTCACAAAAATTGCAGCCTTTTTCATCAGACGAAAACCCAGACAATAACTAAAAAACAATGGAACAATTGAAAAACCTTCTACAGGAATATCAATCCTGTGTGGAAACTGCGCTCGATACATGGCTTCCCTCGGCTGAAATACAACCGAGACATCTTCATGAAGCAATGCGCTATGCAGTACTCAGTGACGGTAAAAGAATAAGACCTGTGCTGGTTTATGCTGCTGGTCACGTGTTCGATATTAACAGCAATGCCTTGAATGCACCTGCCTGTGCCGTAGAAATGATCCATGCATATTCTCTGATTCATGATGATTTACCAGCAATGGATAATGATGATTTACGCAGGGGTCGGCCTACTTGTCATAAGGCATTTGATGACGCAACTGCCATATTAGCAGGAGATTCTCTCCAGGCACTTGCTTTCCACGTTCTTGCTCACGATAAACGCATGATTATTTCTGCTGAACAACGGATCAAGATGATTGACATCCTTGCTCAGGCCAGTGGTTCCAGAGGAATGGCAGGAGGACAGGCCATCGATTTAGCCGCAGTGGGGCAAGCGTTAAATATCACCGAATTGGAGAATATGCATATTCACAAGACCGGGGCGCTCATCAGAGCAAGCGTAGAACTAGGCGCTTTATCACAACCAGGAGTCGATCCAGAATTATTTGATAAGGTATCACATTATGCTAAATGTATCGGTCTCGCCTTTCAGGTCCAGGATGATATTCTCGACATAGAGAGCGATACTGAGACTTTGGGTAAACCTCAAGGTTCTGATTTGGAAAGGAATAAACCGACCTACCCTAATTTACTCGGCCTGGACGGCGCAAAAGATGTTGCCAAACAGTTACATGAAGAGGCTATCTCAAGCTTGTCTGTATTTGGTGAAAAAGCTGATCCATTAAGATGGATAGCCGATTATATTGTCAAAAGAAATAAATAAGGAAATAAGTGGCAGAAGTAAATAAACATTTTTACCTCTGCAAAGCGCCAAATAGTTGGTGATTAAATTATATTACGAGTAGAGTACACTCGTTATTGATAAATAAAGATCGCCTGTTATCACATGAAGGCGGCATATTAATTTGTTTAATTTTCCAGTGAGCATGAAATGGTAATAACAGCAAAAAAAGCTACTGAAATCCCGGATACACAGAATATCCAGGACAAACGTCACATCGCTATTGATCAAGTCGGAATCAAAGACATCCAGCATCCGATAGTCGTCAGCGATCGTTCCGGAGGCGAGCAACATACTATCGCGACTTTCAATATGTATGTCAGGTTGCCTCATAATTTTAAAGGCACGCATATGTCACGGTTCGTTGAAATTCTGAATCAGCATGAATATGAGATCACGGTTGAGTCGTTTTACAGGATGCTTTCAGAAATGACCGAACGCCTGAATGCAGAGGAAGGTCATATTGAAATGAGTTTCCTCTATTTTATTAACAAAGCTGCTCCTGTTTCAGGCGTCAAAAGCCTAATGGATTATCAAGTATCGTTCATTGGTGAATTAAATAACCACCATTCTTCTGTATTGGTAAAGGTTGTGGTGCCAGTAACGACGCTTTGTCCCTGCTCAAAAAGCATTTCTGACTATGGCGCACATAATCAGCGTTCCCATATCACTATTTGTGTTCGAACCAAAGGCTTTGTATGGATAGAAGAACTTGTTGATATGGTAGAAAAGGTGGCTTCCTGCGAACTCTACGGTCTCTTGAAAAGGCCTGATGAAAAACACGTAACCGAAAGAGCCTACGATAACCCGAAATTTGTCGAAGATATTGTCAGGGATATTGCTGTACAATTTAATCAGGATGACAGAATTTCATCTTACGTTGTTGAGTCTGAAAACTTTGAATCAATTCACAATCATTCAGCCTATGCCAAAATTGAGCACAATAAAGAAGCTAATTAATATTAGATGTAGTTGGTAACTTATTTATACTTGGCCTCATTCCAGAGTTGATCCATGATTTCGAGTGTTGCATCATTCAAATCAATGCCTTGTTCCGTGAGTGAGTTTTCGATATAAGCAAACCGTTTTTCGAATTTCTTGTTTGTTTTCCGTAATGCAGATTCTGAATCTATCTGAAATTGTCTGGCCAGATTGACACACGAAAAGATAAGATCACCAATTTCATCCTCAATTTTATTCGAATTTCGAAACTCTGAATTTATCTCTGCTTCAACTTCATCGAATTCTTCCTTAATTTTATCCAGTACTGCCTGAATATCATTCCAGTCAAAACCTACCGTTGCAGCTCTATTTTGTAGCTTTTGTGCCCTTGCCAATGCGGGTATCGCCTTATTGATCCCATCCAGTAATCCATTATCCTGATCAGTGATTGCTTTTCCCTCTAATCTTTCCTGTCTTTTAATCGCCTCCCAGGCAATTGATTGTGACTTTGCGTCAGTAATTTTACTTTTTCCAAAAACGTGAGGATGTCGATGAATGAGTTTTTCATTAATTTTCAAGGTAACATCGTTAAAATTAAACAAGCCTTGTTCATCTGCCAGTTGCGAGTGATAGATCACTTGAAATAACAAATCACCCAGCTCTGAACACAGGTTATTCATATCATCTCTGGAAATTGCATCTGCAACTTCATAGGCCTCTTCAAGCGTATATGGAGCAATCGTTGAGAAATTTTGTTCGAGGTCCCATGGGCAACCGTTTTCCGGATCTCGTAAAGATTTCATAATTTCCAGTAATTTATTTATGTGTTCCATTCTTCTCACCTATTGATTATCTCGCCTAATGACTTGATTTTATATTGTTTTTAGCATACAACATGTGAGAATTTTTTCAGCAGACCGGATAATTAATGCAGTAGTTGTTATGAAAGCTCAAATTATGTCACCACTTATATTAAGACTTGATACCGCAGGTCAACCTGTAAAATGGGTGCCCTGGCAAGAAGCAATTTGCCTCTATGCCCGTGACATGATTGCCTGGACTGCGGGCGACAGCGTATTTTCTTTTAGGGGTGGTACAAACAGGATTAGCGGCGAACGTTCACTGGTCAAAGTAAATTCAATCGTTGCCATTAAGCACTCCGTCATCAAAAAAAGGGTTAGACGTGATTTCCCACCGCTGACAAATCGTGAACTATTCCTGAGAGATGCTCATTTATGTATGTATTGTGGCGGGAGTTTTCATGAATCCAATTTAACACGAGATCATGTACGCCCCCTTTCAAGAGGCGGCCGAGATAAATGGTCAAATGTCGTCACAGCGTGCAGAAACTGTAACTCCAGGAAAGGTAATCGCCATCCTGAAGAGGCAAAAATGCGACTTTTGGCCATCCCATTTATTCCTAACTGGGCCGAATATCTAGCACTATCGAATCGTAAAATACTGGCAGATCAAATGGAATTTCTGAAATCTCAATTTAGCAACAGATCCATGCCCTTCCAAAATAATTGAGATCAAGTCATCTTTTCTGTCATATTTTATGTCTAATCAATGACTGTTATATTTCGTGTATGCTACGGTGCATCTGATAAAGAATCAGCTATCAAGGGAATTCAACGGTTGATTTCAGGTCTCACTACAATTCAATGAATAAAGGAATTTAGACCTTTTGTATTGGACAATGGATACATTTATTAACGTTACCAAAATACAATGAATAAAGGGGTTGTTTTATAATGAAGCATTTAAGTAGTATTTTGTTTTTACTCGCCATGATACCTGTACAGTCACAGGCGGCAGACAGTAAGGGTCATTTTGCGATATGGGGCAAAGGCAATAAATCATGTCACAGCTACAATATCTCAAGAAATACGGATGAAGAACAGAGATTCAAAGACTATATTATGGGCTATTTAACCGCCTTCAATGTGCAAATGCCTGATACTTATAGAGTCGCTGGACATATGAATCTTACTGATATTCTGGCTTGGCTGGATGATTACTGTGAATTAAAACCAGTGATGGCCTTCGAGCAATCACTGGCTGATTTTATTATTGAAAATTATGACGAGCGGATGAAAAAATCTCCTTCGAAGTATCGTCGCTAGGGACGGTAATACTCTGTCAATGACAGGAATCAAAGATTACGAATAATTGATTAATAAAGCAATTGATAAAACATAGGAAATAAGTCATCATTCGCTGATGAGAACTTTGGAGTACCTCATACAATACAATGGTTTAACGGGAGACAAACTATGTTAATAAAACTCACAAAAATTTTAGCACTAGCATTCGCACTAATATTAGCAAGCGGTTGTGTCAGTACTGAACAGCTTAATGCGGTACAGGCATCAGCTGACAAAGCTCTTGCGGAAGCACAAGCGGCTTCTGGTCAAGCTAATAATGCATTGAATGTGGCTTCTGAAGCAGCTTATGCCGCTTCTCAAGCACAGGCTGATGCTACTGCTGCCCTGGAATGCTGTAACGATAATTCAGCAAGACTGGATCGCATGTTTGAAAAGGCAATGATGAAATAAATCACCGCTTTTAGGAATGTAAAAAACCCCGGCTAATCCGGGGTTTTTTATAGCCATTTATTTATCCAGGATGAATATTGAAAAATATCCTATGCTCATACAAGGTCAGTTTGTATCTTCCCCATTTTTATCTTTACCCGTAGATTCAGCTTGTTTCGGAGCATACAAACCAACTGCTACAGGTATGCCTTTGGCCTCCTCAGAAACAGTTTTAACCATCCCCCAATCGATGACATATTCATCTTCCTCAGTTGAGGCTACGATCATTTCCACGACCTGAGTAAAATCAACTTTCATATCTTGATCCGTTGATTCGATGATATCCCCATATTCATCCCTCCTGGCAGTAACTAGAGGTGGGTGTGCCTCTAGATACAGTACGCCATCAGCTTCCCCAATTTTGTATGGATTGTTAATGATATTTACTGGCGTACCCACCTTCACCTTATCAAATAATTCTGCGATATCTTCGGGATATAGTCTGATGCATCCATGGCTCACTCGCATACCAATTCCCCATGGTTTATTGGTCCCATGAATTAAATAAGCAGGTAGACCAAGTCGTAAAGCGTAGTCACCCAAAGGATTATCAGGTCCTGCCTTGACAACTTCAGGTAATGGGTCACCCGCCTCTTCGTGTTCTTGTCTTATAGATTTCGGCGGTCTCCAATCAGGGTGTTTTTTCTTAGCTATGATGCGTGTTTGTTTATAAGGTGTTGACCATCCTTCCCTGCCAATACCCAGAGGATAAGTATAGATCTTATTAGGCTCGCCTTTTTTATGTGTAGGGAAGTAATACAGTCGCATTTCAGGAATGTTCAAGACAATGCCTTCCCGTACCACATTTGGCAGTATAAATTTTGAAGGTAACTGAACGAGCTCACCATCTTTTGGCATCCATGTATCAATTGTAGGATTAAGCAGTTTGATATCCTGATAGCCAAATCCATACTCTCTGGCAATATCCAGTAATGTAGTATCTCTACCCACAACAGCTGAATCCAGCTTGCCAACAATAGAATCTGTACTATTTTTCAACTCATAGCTTGTTGCATGCGCGTGCGTCGCCAGAAAGATCCAGACAAAAGTAGAAAAAACAGGAAATCGAAAATTCATTTTTTTCACATCTATAAACCTTTTAACGTAATAATAATTACGATTTAAAAATAACCATAAAATTCAATTATTCTGACTCTAAATGCCTGTCATTTGGCTTCTATATGTTTACCCTCGCCAATACGAAGCATACTCGGCAATAGTATCAGTGTAAAAACAGTACTTATCATCATCCCACCAACGATGACACCTGCCATACCACGATATAATTCAGCGCCAGCCCCAGGGACAAGCAAAAGCGGTAGCATTCCAAATATACTGGTCAACGTACTCATGAGAATCGGCCTTAATCTTATATTCACCGATTGAGAAACAGCCTCCCTCCTGGATAACCCCTCTCGTTCACCGGAACGTGCTTGGTGCACAAGTAATATAGCGTTATTGACCACTAATCCCAGAAGAATAATAAATCCAATCATGGTTAACAAATCCATCGCCTGGAATAATGGGATATCAAAAAATACTTGAGGAATAATATTCATTAACTTGAGGGCAACAACGCCTCCTACAGTTGCCAAAGGAATTGAGAATATCACTAATAAACTGTCTTTGAATGATTTAAAAAGCGCACTCATTAACAAATATAGAATAAAGATAGCCAATATGAAACTGCCTTTCATATTTTTCAGTGCTGAAGCAAGTTTATCTGCCGTCCCCGTATAATTAATATCCCCGTCAACCGGCATTGCCGCGCGCACAGTTGATTCTACTTCTGATTGCAATATATTCAGGGTTTCTTCTAAGGACAGACTATCAGGGGGTGTAATTTGTAGCGTAACTGTGCGTCGCCGATTCATGCGACGAATCTCTTCAGGTCCCGATGTTCGCTGAATAGTAACCAATTCACTCAACGGTAAAATTCCGGCACGTGGCGTCGCCAGCGGAATAGACTGTAATTCTTCGGGTGATTGCCACGATTTTGAACGTACAATAACATCCAGTGTTTCCTCACCATCAAAATAATCACCAACATACAAGCCATCACCCAATGCACGTATAATTCCTGCTATCTGACTCCTGTTCCACCCTGCCTCTGATATTCGTCTGTCATTAGGGATCAAGCGCAATTCAGGTTGCGCCAGCTCAAGCCCAGGAAGTGGTCTGACGCTTACACCGGGGATTTT
>CAZDFI010000006.1:20266-29454 GCA_964504725.1 uncultured Enterobacteriaceae bacterium | reverse complement strand
CTCTTGCAGCGTTCATGAGTTCAGTAATATTGCGACCATGCAAGTCCATGTCGATGACCCTTCCATCAGCAAAACCACTAAATAACGAGGCGCGCTTCGCGAAGGCGATGGTATCTGGAAAACCCTGAATGACAGCATTAAGTACAGGGATCAACGCCCCTGTTTCTTCAGGCTTTACTGCCCTGACTCCCATGAACACCCCCCGGGAAAACGCAACAAAAAAATAGTGATTTACTTGTGGTTGTTTCTCGCCTGTTAAATAAGGTGATATGCGTTCAGCGATGATGTCTCCCATCTCTTTTTCTATCTGTTCAATATTCGCACCTGGTGGAGGTAATATATAAGCAAATACAAGATTGCGATTGCCTTCTGGCAAGTAGTCGGCTTTTGGTATAAGCGTCCATGCAAGCCACAACGGTACAGTGGTTAAAATGATAATCCAGAATATGCGTCTTGCAGATCCATTACTTAAGAACATGACTGTCTTACTAATATTTAGCCACCATTGATGGTGAGGATCAATGACTTTTTGATCACCAATATAATGTTTCGCAAAGCTTGGGATCATTGTAATTGCGACTAAAAGAGAAATACATATCGCTGTGGTGATGGTAATCGCCAAGTCTGCAAACAATTGTCCCGCTTCGTCCTCGAGGAAAACAACGGGCAAAAATATTGCCACCGTGGTCACTGTTGAGGCCAATAAAGCGCCCCAAACCTGATTTGCACCAAGTAATGAGGCAATATCTGCTGGCTTACCCTCTTCCCGTAAACGAACGATATTTTCAAGCACGATGATAGACGCGTCTAGCACCATACCTACTGCAAAGGCCAATCCAGCGAGGGAAATAACATTAAGTGTTCTTCCAGTAATCTCGAGTACAATAAAACTGGTTAACAAGCATACGGGGATAGAGACAGCGACTACTAAAGTAGTCCGTAGGCGTCTTAAAAACCACCAGAGTATGGCAACGGCTAAAAGGATCCCTATACCCAGATTACTGGCTAACATTTGAATCGAGCGGTCGATATATGTTGTTTCATCGTAAACCTGCTCAATAGTAAGGTTCGCCCTGGCCAAGGGTCCTTCAGCCAGTTCTTCTACAGCTTCTTGCAATCCTTTCATCACTTGTAAAACATTTACGCCCGTTTCACGTTGCGCGTTGACTGCGATGGAAAGCTCACCTTTGGTAATGACAAAGCTATTTCTATCTACCATCCGTTCTTCAACAACTGCAATATCTCGTAAATAAATCGGATAGCCATCTCGCCATTCAATAATCAATCCTTGTAAATCTTCTAGTCGATACTTGCCTGCGTATCTAATGCTATATTCACGTTTGCCGATGTCTACATAACCGCCAGACACATCCGTACCGCCAGTTATCTGCGTCGTAGCAAGAGGAAGTTGCACACCGAGACTCGCCGCTTTATGCGGATCAAAAGTGATCCGAATCTCCCGTTCTCTACCACCGAACACTTCGGAACGTGCAACACCATGAACACGTTCAAAACGGGTTTGAACAACTTCCTCTATGTAATTTTTGAAGCTCGATATATCTACATTATTGCCAGCCTCGGGTTTGATGATAAACCAGGCAATCGCCCGTGCATTTCCACCCACTGTACTGATTGTCGGTTCATCAACGTCTTCAGGATAACTGGGCACTTGATTAAGACGATTGATGACTTCAACCAGGGCCCTGCGTAGATCCATTTCCACGGAAAAAGTGATGGTAATTTCTCCACTTCCGTTTTGTGCCTTCGAAAGTAACCTGGTCATTCCTGGTAAACCGCGTAAAACATCTTCCTGTGGTTCTATAATTTCGGTTTCAACTTCATTGGGTGCGGCCGCACGCCAGTTCGTTTTAATGGTTATTTCAGGATCATTGATTTCAGGCGTAAGTTGAATGGGTAATCGATACAGACTGATACTACCAAAGAGTGTCGCCAATAAAATTGCCACAATAACTGCAACGTGATTATCCAGACTTGACTTGGTTAAATTCACGACTCAATGATTCTTAATTAATTTTGGTCTCTTGAATATTGACTTGCTGCTGCGGGAGTAATCTCTCATTACCTCGAACGACAATTTTGTCGCCTTGATTAATATCTCCAATGACTTCAATAAGGTGATCATTTGCTATTCCTGTTTTTACAGGCACGGCTTCTGCAGTATTATTTTCAAGTATACGAAATACTTTGATAACATTTTCCCTGATAACCAATGCATCTCGAGGAACAACTAATGCCTTTTGAGGTTTGGCAGTTGGCACTCTAATCCGCACAGCGTGGCCTGCCATCCATTCTGGTTTTTGATAATCAAGGCGTATTTCATATAATCTCGAAATAGCATCTCCAACTGGAACCAGAGTTTTGACTGTCGCCATCGTTTTGATCTGACCATCGGTGACTTCTATGGCGTCACCCTTTTTAATAAATACAGCACTCTCCTGTTGGATTCTTCCTTGAACCTCCTTTAATTCTACATTCACCAGGCGTATTAGATTATCTCCAATTTTTGCCCATTCACCTTCTTCCCTAAAGCGTTCGGCAACAACCCCGGTAAACGGGGCGATGATTGTTGTTCTGTTTAATCTATCTCTCGCCAGAGACAGAAGTGTTTTCTTCATCGAGAGTTCACCGCGCATTTGGTCCCGATCTGATATCACTTCGTCCAGTCTGTTTTTTGCCGCGTTATTTGCCTTTGCTAATTGATCCAGCCTTTTGGCTTCACGATTGAAAAAATTGAGTTTGGCTTCAATTGGAGAAATCCCTGCCTTTGCTTCCGCTACCAGCATACGGATCGTTGTGTCATCTATTTTGGCGACAATCTCCCCTTCTTTTATCTCATCGCCAACTTCAGCAAGTAATTCAATTCGACCTTCTACTTCAGAAGAGAGTTTTGCGTCATGACGACTGATAATGGTTCCTGCTACCCATATACTAGGTGCTAATTCAATATTTTCTGCTTCAACGACTTTAACTGGAACAGACATTCCTCCTCCACTCACAGCAGAACTTATTCCTGATAAAGAAAGAATTGTGATGCACATCACGAACTGAAATACTTGTGGCAACCGGGTCATAACGATACTGTATCCTAATAAATCAAAAACATCTGTTGGATTCTATTATCGCGAAAGTTTGATTAATATTAAACCTAGAAACCGCAGTTGATCGCTACGAGTAACAAGTAACATGATAATATCAATTACGTTATCACATTTATTTGAATTCACTCACATGGTAAATACGCTACTGGGCCGATGGCACATCATTTTGGCGCGTCTAGCCGGGTTAAAATTCTCAGCAATGGCCAACCATTGCTTCGTATTTACCCCCACCTATCCACACCAAACCGCCGCACCTCAACCCAGTCCAACTGCGGTTTCTAGGTTAATGCTATGAAATTAAAAGCATTACATCCCCTTTTATTCATATTCGGCTACCTCGGCTGCCTCACCTGTCTCAGTAGTCAAGCGAGCCTTGCTGAATCTTTTGCCAATATTGAATATCCAGAAGCCATTGTTAAGGACGATAATGGAGATGAATTAATTCATATACAAGCTGTTGCTCAACTTTCTAATGTCACTATTAATGGGCTGAAAGTATCAGAATTGTCCGATTTAGCATGGGATGCAGATGAGGACTTACTTTACGCCCTGTCTGACAATGGCTATCTGTTAAGTTTAAGACCTGTTTTCAATGAAGGACGACTCAATGACATACTGATGATTAATGGTCTGCAGTTGCGTGATGATAAAGGAAAAAAACTAAGATGGAAAAATTCGGATAGTGAAGGTTTAACCTTAATCAATGCTGACAATCAAATTATGGGAGATACGAAATACATCGTCAGTTTTGAACGGCTGCCAAGAGTAATTCAATATAATCAAGAAGGATTTATTGAAAAACAGATAACAATACCTGAGAAACTTGAAAATATAGCAAATTATAGAAGTGAAAATAAATCACTTGAATCTGTTTTGATGCATGATCAATATGGATTACTGATTGGCACTGAATATTCACTAAAAGAGGAAGATAAATCGAAACTAGGTTTTTATACTTCGGACGGCAAGCTTAGAAGTTTCCCTGCATATTTTCACGATGGCGCACTAACGGGCCTTGCAATAATAAATGATAGTGATCTCCTGGCAATCGAACGAGTGCTTGGCGGTTTTTTTGCGGGATTCAAGGTCGCATTGCATCATCTTCGTATACAAGGTGACCACCTTGAGAATAAGGTAATTGCTCTATTTTTACCTGCAGAAGGATACTTTAATGATAACTTTGAAGGTATTGAGAAACATAAAGATGACTTTTATTTCATGATTAGCGATGACAATAATCATCCACTCAAACAAACCTTGATAATCTATTTTAAATATCAAAATTAAAGTTATACCCAAACTACTTGGAAATATAATGAACCGATAGACTATTTTTCGAGAAGTCTCGGCATTAACTCAACCAGATTACAGGGTCTGGTCCGATAATCCAGTTGCTGGCTTATTAAATCATCCCATGCAGTAGCGCATGCTCCTGATGAGCCTGGAAGACAAAAGATATATGTGCCGTTTATCACGCCAGCGATTGCACGTGATTGCATGGTTGATGTGCCTATTTGTTGATAGGAGATTGCGCGAAAGGTCTCGCCAAAACCCTCAATCGTTTTATCCAGCAGAACATCAACGGCCTCTGGTGTACCATCCCTGCCGGTCACCCCTGTACCACCAGTGGTCACTATCACCTGAACATTATCATCAATGCACCAGTTTGAAATGACGGCTCTTATATGAAATTTATCATCGTGAACGATTTGTTTATCGCTCAGCCGGTGGCCCGCACTCTCCAGCCTTTTTACCAATAATTGACCAGACTTATCATCAGCTTCGGTCCGCGTGTCAGAAACAGTCAAAACTGCAATTCCAAGCGGGATGAATTCTCTTGTATTATCTATGGACATTTTACAACTCTCTATACAATATAATATTGGCGTAACAACATTAGAATTATACAGACGGATGCCTAAAGATAACGAAAAAACTGACTTTTTAATCAGACTTGATAAGTGGCTATGGTGTGCGCGTTTCTATAAAACCAGAAGTATTGCATCCAACGCAATAAAGACAGGGAAAATCACAGCCAATGGTGAACGCGCAAAACCATCCAAATCTGTAAAACCGGGGGATATACTAAATATTCGCAAGGGGCCATATCGTTATGCCATCACCGTACTAGACCTGGCTAAATCAAGACAGTCTGCTGCTGGTGCATCACTTCTATTTAAAGAATCTCCAGAGAGCATTTCAGAAAGAGAATTGCTTGCTTCGCAACTGAAGGCAGAAGCAGCCCTGACACCATCAACAAAAGGACGTCCTAGCAAAAAAGACAGGCGCTCAATCATTAAATTTAAAAACCAATAACCGCCTGTGCATTAGATTTATTCAGCTACAAACCTATTTTGTCGTACAGTTGCAATGATGTATAAGCCTGTGTTAGTCCTCGCGTAATTATAAATATATTGAAATAAAAAATATCAGGACAAGAAAAACTAACGAATGAGATTATCCCATTCACCGTCAAAAAACTGTTCGGTAAGCGGGTTTCGATGACGTTCTGAAGACTCACGCACCATCATTTCCTCGGTTATTTCACCTCCTGCTAACTGGTAACCCACAGCCATCATTGCCATGGGGGTATATTGCTCCGGGACGGCAAAGAAGCTTGCCGCGTTTTCAACATTGAATCCGCCCATTTGGTGCACCATGAGACCCAGTGAAGTAGCTTGTATACATATGCTCATGCTTGCAGCACCTGTGTCATATTGAGCCCAACGGTTAGGTGTATCGTTGTGGCCGAATATCGTGTTTGCCAATGCAAGTATTAGCACAGGGGCATTCATAGCCCATGACTGATTTCCTTCTGATAAACACGCAAGCGCTTTATTCCAGGCGGTCTCATTTCTTACCTTGTCACAAACAATATAGCGCCAGGGCTCTTCTCCAAAACAAGAAGGCGCCCACCGTGCAGCTTCCAGCAGAGAAATAATTTGTTCGTGCGTCACTGGCCGTTTATTATCAAATGCCCTGCCACTCCAACGATTAGCGATTAATCCATCAACCTTTTCCTGCGTATCTATCTTCTTTTTAAACATGCATTCAACCTCTGATTAACATATAGCGCATAATTGATTATATTGAGATTAATTGAGATTGCACAATCAGGAGCATCAGATGACCGGGAAAGAAACATACCAGAAACTCTATGACAACATTGGCAGTGTCATAAAAGGTCAGCCAGGGGCGATACGTAAATTACTCGCTGCATTTTTTAGTGGCGGGCATATATTACTGGAAGACGTACCCGGGACAGGCAAAACCACCCTGGCAAAAGCCCTGGCGAAGTCCATAGATGCTCAATATCATCGAATTCAATTTACTCCCGATCTTCTGCCATCAGATATCCTGGGCGTCTCAATCTTTGATCCAGCAACACAGACTTTTAATTTCCATCGGGGCCCTGTTTTTACAAATATATTACTTGCCGATGAGATAAACAGGGCATCCCCCCGCACACAATCAGCATTACTAGAAGCAATGGGCGAGTCACAGGTAAGTATTGATGGCAGTATGCTGCGACTGAACGAGATGTTTTTTGTGATTGCGACTCAGAACCCCATTGAATTCCATGGCACCTATCCACTACCGGAAGCCCAAATGGATCGTTTTGCCATGCGTTTTAAACTTGGCTTCATTGACGCAGATAATGAAGTTTTAATTCTTTCCGATCAAAACAAACAACATCCGATCGAAACACTCAAACCTTGCATAAATCGTGAAGAAGTCCTGAATTTAAAACAATCGCTGCACAAAATCCGTGTCAGCGATGAACTCAAGCGTTACATCGTCGATATCATTCGTGCCACGCGAAATATCAAAGGAGTACAACATGGTGCCAGTCCTCGAGCTTCATTGGCTTTAATAAAAACGGCTCAGGCGCTGGCTCTGTTTGATGGAAAGGAATTTATCAGTCCTGATCACATTCAGGAACTCGCATCAACAGTCATTGCACATCGTATTGTGCTTGATCCTGAAGCCCAGTTTTCCGGTGTGTCATCGGAAGATATCGTGACTGAGGCACTCGACAACACGCCTGTCCCAATCTAATGATACTTATCTGGCGAAATATATAATCATAATGAGAAGAATAATATTTCGTAGCTTTGGTATTATTCACCGGTTCAGTCAGTGGTCTCGTAAGAAATTAACCTCGGCAGGCACATTGATTTTTTTGGGTCTCATTTTCTCAGGTGTGTTCGGCATAGACACACGCCAAACGCTTTCCTTTCAAATCTTTTCATTGCTTTTATCACTATTGTTAATTTCTTTCTTGTTCAGTCTGTTTTTCAGGGGACGATTTTCCATTCAACGTGAATTACCTGACTATTGTACTGTTGGCCAGACAATGCAATATCGAGTGAATATCAAAAATGAAAGCCGCTTTGCACAGGAAGATCTAAGCATTGTTGAAGAGTTAAGCTGTGTAATGCCAAAATTCCCTGAGTTTTTGCGTCATTTGAAACTTGATAATAAAACCAATCGGTTTGATCGATATATTGGCTTCCCACTTTGGTTAAAGCTGGTCCAGTTTAAAAGAGGGGCATCCATCAAAGTGACGCCCGTCAAAAACATACCCGCCAAAACAACAAGTAGCACGGTCATCAGGATATTGCCGCTAAGGCGCGGCTATATTAATTTCAAACGTTCAGTGCTGCTCAGACCAGATCCCTTTGGTCTGAGTAATGCTTCAAGAAAGATTAACAAAGCAGACTCAGTCCTGGTATTACCTAAGCGATATAAGGCACCCAAAATTGCATTGCCGGGGATCCGCCGCTACCAACGAGGCGGGGTGAACCACGCAGGTTCAGTGGGAGATTCTCAGGAATTTGTTTCTTTGCGTGATTATCGTCCCGGAGATCCTGTCAAGAATATTCACTGGCGTAGTTTTGCCAAGCAATCCATGCCTATTGTAAAGGAATTTCAAGATGAATTTTTTGTTCGGATGGGAATGGTCCTGGACACTTTTCTGGAAACTAAAAACGAGATGTTGTTTGAAGAAGCTGTCTCCGTTGCAGCCTCATTAATTGATGATCCAGATAATAACGATAGTCTTCTTGATTTGATGTTTGTTGGAAACGATGCTTACAAATTTACTTCAGATAGAGGTATTGCCAATCTAAATCGCATGTTGGAAATCCTGGCTTGCGTAAATGCCTGCTACGACAAATCGTTTGAAAATCTATCAAATCTTGTTTTCAGAAATATTGATTCTCTGAGTGCACTGATATGTATATTTCTTGACTGGGATCAATCAAGACAGGATTTTGTAAAGAAAATACGTGCTCTGAATGTTCCGGTGCTTGTGATTATATTGGAGGAATCATCTGAAACAGAACACATACCTGGATTCATGCCCGGACCCATGCAAGATCAACCGCACAGATTCCATGTGCTAAATCAGAACAATATCGCCAAGCAGTTGGAAAATATCACTTTCTAATGTTCGCTAATACAATAAAAACCGTTACAGTCAGTGGTCTTATCACCCTGGCACTACTCTTGTGGGGCTGGCAAAACAACAATTTGTTACTTGCGGTAATTTTATCGTTGCCCCTAATCTGTGCTCATTGGCTTCAGTGGCGACTGGATGTCTCCGACATTAATTTTAACCGGATCGCAGACCTTACCAGTATTTTCTTTTTCCTGTTTATTGTATTTCAATTTTCAACGAAATCAGCCCATGGCATCTTTGCTATCTTGGCGGCATTACCCTACTTGTTTTACCCCCTCATATTAAGCCAATACTTCAGTCAAACAGGGAATGTTCCTCTGCAAAGTTTATTCATTAGTATGCGAAAGCGATCAAGTGGATTAGATGAAATAGAAAAAATCAATTTAAACTACCCATATTTACTGGTAGTACTCATATCATCAAGTGCCGGTAATAAACACAGCCTCTTTTTTTATATCTGTATCTGCATACTCGCTGCTCTTTCGCTATATTCTATACGCCCAGGGAGAGTCAAAGCCTATGTCTGGATCGCCTTGTTTGTCCTGTCAATTGGTATGGGCTTTGTTATTCAAAATGGATTAAAGATAGCCCAAAGCCAACTCGAA